>NZ_JAQJIO010000019.1:0-3046 GCF_027947415.1 Cobetia sp. MMG027 | reverse complement strand
ACACTTACCCTTGGGCCGCTAATGAAATCGTTGTGGAGCTTCAACGAAAAAACCCTCATGGAGAGTCCATGAGGGTTTTGGGGATAATGCAAATAACTCACTCATCAAAGACCGTGCTTGCCACTCGCAGCAGAGATCAACGTTGCACCACAAGAGGTATGGCAACCATGAAATGCTACCGGCTTGCCATTCAGGCTGATCGTCGGGTGTCCTTCGATGATCTTGCACTTGCTATGACCATCCTTGGGACACACTACCGTATCTCCAACAACGGCAATTGGCTTGCCCTCCAACAGATAGTTGGACTGGGCAGACACCACCTTGCCACCATGTGTCGTGCTATCACCGAGCACGATGACACCGTCACCTGAACTGAACATGTATATCTCCGGATTTTAATAGAAACATTGACGTTAATTAAAATTCACTATTGATATATTAATAAACATTTATATCCAACGCATAAAATCAAAGCAAGCGACAATAAACTACCAACAACAAAGTAAATCACTGGCCACATTTAGTCCTAAAAAATATTCTCTGTATTGTTTTTAGAGTGATTTCATGTATTACGCAAAACACTGTTTTTTTGCATGTTATATATAGCGTATTGTCTATCACTAACCTGAGGATTTCGGCGAGTTAAGTATTGATCATCTGCTCCTGCATATATTCTTCTAAATCTTAAATATTGATGATCCAAGTTTTTCACAGGGTATCCTGCAATTGAATCATGAACATAAAGATCCAACATAGTATCAAGTGATACGGGGGGTATATCAATACTTTTCTCTTGTAAAACCTTTATCCTATTGAAGTCAGAAACTACTTCCTCCGAGGGATGATAATAAGATTGAGAATAAAAAGACAGGCTATCATCTTTCCAATAATTATAATATTTTACGTTTTCCTTGAAGTAACTCCAACCGTCTAATAAAGACTCTTGATCTTCTCCGCCTGCTCTTTCATAGCTTACCAAAGATTCGATACCGTTGTTTTTTAAAAGATTAAACCTCCATTCTATTGCTTTAGCCCAATGTTTTCTCACTATTTTTCCCGTTTGACCAGACTTCAAATTGAACAGAGACAAATATGCATTAAAATCATCAATCAGCTTTGGAGATATTTTATATCCATCTTTGTCATCTTGTAATGCTTTTTCCAGTTTAAATGGAACTCCTGATATACGAGCCTCTCGATACATTTGTGCCAGTGGTATTCTAGACAACAAGTCTCGTCCTAACTTATCTATTCCCTTCCCTTGTTGTCCAGGACTATACCCACCACCAAGATCAGAATGTACTCCCGGAAATACAATTTCTTCTCCATTGCTAGGCATAGAGAATTTGCTATAAATTGAATCCAGTGGGAAGGAACGACGACTTTCATGTGCAGATACAAAGTGATAACACCGGCCTATTTCAGGTGGTATAGTCAAAGATTTTTCTGCATCGGCCCAAGCAGCATGTCCATCGAACACTGGTACTATGTTAACAATTCCGACGGAAGCAACCGTATCAAATAATCCCAAGAAATCGTATGTTACAGGAAATCCTGCAAGTGTTAATCCATTACTCTTTGTTAAATAAGCATCTATTCTGCACAACTTTATTAACCAATTAGAAAATACCCTTGCTAAGGCCGCACCACGTGAAAACCCGAATGTTGATAGATATATATTCTGAAGGACACCTGGATCTTTATTATTTGGTAACCCCCCCCCCCTTTTTTCGATCATATGAGGAGAAATAGCAGTATGCAGCCTCATCAACCATTTGCTTAATTCAATTATAGCTAAACTGTTAGAATTAACCGATGGTGCATATGACGCTTGTTTTATCGATATCAAAGTTGTCAATGAATCTTTTATACTTACATTTAATGAGGCAGCTGTAAGGTTGCCACCAAAACTTTTAACTTCTTCGTTACTAATAATAGATTTTTTAATGAAAAACCGACTTATCACATTGATAACCTGAGCCAGTACCCAGACAATACGTATCTCGCCAAGATTACCTGTAGCGTTACCGAGACTAGCTTCTAAGCCCTCCCCACTATCGTCTACTGGATCAAATTTTGTCCCTACACCGGAAGTATATATTCTAAAATAATTCTGATAGTCAGCAATGTCTGTGATCCACTCCGTTTCGAGGGGTAATACACCAGGTACACTTAACCCTGGATAAGCGCTATAGAGCCTGGCGACATTTGATTGACTTTTATCTCCTTTGGCTAGATCTGCCTCGTAATTATTGCCAGTGCCATCAAAAAAAGAGCCGATGAATAGGTTAGTGTGGCAGGGCTGAAGTGGGTTATTGTTCTCCTCTTTTCGTTCTTCTCTTTTTATAACTTCGCGCTCGATTTCACTAAAAAAACTTGTCTTATCACTAGGATTCTGGAAGCTAGAATTTACTATATCTGCTAATCTTGCATTCATTTTAACGACTCCTTATACAATTTTAGCTTTCTTATTTTTTTTCTCTCATTAGATAGATTTATTTTACTTTCCTTGATCAAATATGACAAAAAGCGAGGGTCTTTATATCCACTAAAATCTTTCAACTCTTTTTTAAAATACTTTTTATACGCATCCCAAGATGACTTCAAAGCTTCATCGGTAGGTTCATTAGTCCATTCTTTTAGTCTACTGATAGAAAGCTTCAGATCATCTTCAGCAAGTCCTATGTCACGATCAATCAAGCTAATCCGGTATTCATCCGAAGGTACAGGCCACCCTTTGACATCACCTGGGAAATTTTCATGTTCCGGCGATAACTCACTTACCACAACCTTTATATTTTTGTCAGGCATGAACTGTACCCACAATGTTCCTTCTGCAGGAGCCTGGTATTCTGGCACCGGCACCTTCACTTTTTCCGTGACAGTCCCCGTCGCTTCCCTTTGCCCTAAATCCTCAGAACGCTCTTCTATAGTATCGCCTACAAGCGGATAATATGTTTCAACCTCTACCATCAAGCCTTCATGCCATTGTTTCGGTACCTCGTAACAGCAACGAATCCCTCCTGCTCCATAAGGGGCCATCGAA
>NZ_JAQJIO010000018.1:0-7645 GCF_027947415.1 Cobetia sp. MMG027 | reverse complement strand
GATGGGGTTTACTACCAGACAGAAGATCAGAATGAATTCTTCAACTTCCGTGATCCGAGTCCCTTCATTGATCCGGTGGACGGCAATCTATACATGGTCTTCGAAGGTAATGTCGGTGGCGTACGTGGTGAGCATGTCATCACGACCGAAGACATGGGCCATGTTCCGCCGGGCTATGAAGACGTCGGTGGCGCTCGCTATCAAGCTGGTTGCATCGGTCTGGCCAAAGCGACTGACCTTACCGGTGATAGCTGGGAAATTCTTCCGCCTCTGGTCACCGCTGTGGGGGTCAATGATCAGACGGAGCGTCCACACTATGTCTTTAAAGATGGTAAGTACTACCTGTTTACCATCAGCCATCAGTTTACCTATGCCGATGGTCTGACTGGTCCGGACGGGGTCTATGGCTTTGTGAGTGACTCCCTCTTTGGCCCGTATGAACCTTTGAATGGATCTGGCCTGGTACTGGGTAACCCATCATCTCAGCCTTTCCAAACTTACTCTCATTGTGTGATGCCCAATGGGCTTGTTACCTCATTCATTGATAGTATTGATAAGGGTGGTGTGAGTGAAGATTACCGTATTGGTGGTACTGAAGCGCCTACAGTAGAAATCAAAATCGAAGGTACCAATACTTATGTTGTCAAGCAGTATGAACATGGTTTCATTCCGCCCATGAGTAATGTCGTGACCAAGAAGTAATAGAGAAATGGTGGGGGCAGCATATGCCCCCACCCTATAATGGGATTTTTGCAATGGACGTTTCAACTTTTATTGGGGTGATAAAAGATTATGTGAAAGCGGACTCTTTGAGTATTGCAGTGTTGATTTCTATCGTTGTTTCTGTCTTAAGGTCTATTCTAAAAGGAGGTGATAAGAAAGAGGTGGTTTTAGAGCCTCTTTTATGTGGGTGCTTAACTTTCGTGGCAGTATCGATAGGAGAATACTTGAAAATTCCAAGTGATCTTACGGTAGCGATAGGAGGTTTCGTTGGGTTCATGGGAGTCAAGAAAATCAGTGGACTCCTAGACCAAATGATAAAAAGCAAGATTTCTTAACTTGCACTCATAGTAGGAAGGGAATTGCCTTCTTGCAGACTAGGATATTGATGGTTCGTTCAATTAAAAATCCAAGAGAAATATCTTAGACCAATTGTTCATATCAATCTTTTGAGTGATATAATCAAATAAAGGTAAATAAGTTATTTGAGGGTTAGAGTTATGGCGGAATATCCTGATATTGTCGAAGTCAAGCACTTGCTAGATACAAAAGAAGTCAATGATTTTTTAGCAAAAGGTTGGAAGCTGTTGGGAACCTCTCATGGAGTTGATGAAAATAGTTATCCCATCGTAATTTATGTTTTAGGAAAGGAGAAATGAAAAATATATGGAGAATGCACAGGAGATATTATCTCATGTTTTCGAAATAAGTATGGCGATGATACAGTTTCTTATAACACAGCTTATAGTTGGCTCTTCGTAAAATATGCTTTACGTGCGTTCTCCGCACGTAAAGCATTACTGTATGGTGTCATAACAGTGGCTAGCTAGGGTCTCGTTCTGAAAGCTTGGCAAGCTGATGTCTTGCACATCACGGTTTGCAGCCCAAAGACCAAGGAAAGTGGATAAACTCCGTAGCTTCCCTTCCCCCCCCTCCATCGCATTTTCGCGACGCAGCCTCACACTGCCCCTCTCAGACCCAGAATTTAGGGTTATGCGTCTTGCGACGTGATGTCAGAAGGTCAGCTTCTCGAATTGGCGGCCAGTCAGTGCTGTATACGCGACGGTGTTCTGAATATTGGCGTGGCCCATGTACTGCTGCACGGTACGAAGGTCAGCACCTTGGTTGATCAGATGAACTCCGCAGGCATGGCGTAGCGCGTGGGGATTCCATTTGATGCCCATGACGGACTCGCTCAGGCGGTGAAACATCTTGCGAAAGCCATCGATGCTGACCGGCCCGCCACGTTCATTCGTGAATACGTAACCCTGTGATCGCGTGTTCTCACGTTGATAGCGCTTCAGAGCCCGCACTGTCTCGCCCTGGAGCGGATGCGTTCCACTGATCGACCCCTTTACTCGCTGAATGTTGAGCAGGTGATTCCCATCGAGATCTACCTGTTGCCATCTGATACTCACGAGCTCAGAGATACGTAGCCCGTGCTGATACGCCATTAGGATCATCAGTGAGTCACGTGTCCCATAGCGGTTTTTTCTCGCTTCCCTTACCAGCTTCAGCACTTCATCGCGTGTCAGGTACTTACGTCCTCGTGCCCGATCATTGGCGGATCGAGAGATGACTGTCCGTATTTCAGTTGCCCGAGACGACTGGGCGACAGTGTCAGAGACCTTGTGGCTCATGGGTAGGCTCCTTGAAACTGTCTGTGAAATAGTTAGAAGCCAGACAGTGCCACCCTCCCGCCAGAATTGCAGCCTCCAGTCGCAAGATGTCACACTAAGTATTACACTTTGGGTGACAGGGATGCGATTGGTGAGGATCTTCAAGAACGCCTGGTTCGAGCGCTTCGCCAAGAAGCAGAAGCTCGGGGATGCCGTCCTACGTGACGCTATCCAGCGGGCCGAGCAAGGCCTGATCGATGCCGACCTGGGCGGGGGCGTCATCAAGCAGCGGGTCGCTCGCCCCGGCCAGGGAAAGTCGGGCGGCTATCGCACAATCATCCTCTACCGCCAGGCACACCGCGCCTTCTTCGTATACGGCTTCGCCAAGAGCCAGCAGAGCAATATCGGCGACGACGAGAAGGCCGCATTCAAGCAGGCCGCCCAGCACATCCTCGACCTGTCCGAGGAGCACCTGGCCGAGATGATTCGGAGAGGCCAATTTTCGGAGGTGGAAGACGATGGCTAAGCAATACCGCAGCGACGCGATGGCCGCGATCCATGAAACCATGGAGTCGCTACACGAGGTCGGCGCCGTCGATAAACAAACCATGCGCGACTTCGATGAGACCTGCCTGACCACTGTCGAGACGATCACAGCAGAAGACATCCGGGCGCTCCGCGAGCGGGAACACCTGTCCCAGCCCGTATTCGCCCGTTACCTCAATGTCAGCAAGAACCTGGTGTCTGATTGGGAACGCGGCGTGAAGCGCCCCGGTGGGCCAGCGCTTCGGCTGCTCATGGTGATTGAGAAGAAAGGCATCCAAGCAATATCTTAATATTAATAGACAAATATTTAAGGGAGTAAATATGAGAGGGCAAGGATTGTTTAAATCATTATCTTTATTCGAGACAGGTCTTTCAGCAGCTGAGTGGGCTTGGCGAATACTTTCTTTCTTGGTTATCGGTGGTAGCGGTATTAGTACAGCCCTTGTGGCCAAGGCTGATTCACTTATAGGTCAGCTAGGTCCGATATATTGGATATCGGTAGGCCTTGCCACGTCGCTGATCGTTTCTTTTTTCATTTACCTAATAAAGCTTTCCTCGCTAAAACAGTCAGAAGCAGATCTAAACAGGATATTATCCTCCCCAAGAGATTCCATAAACCCTCTCTCGGACAACTTTAGAGATACTATAATACCAGTCGAAGATCTAAGACTTCCAGTCATCCAGCTCCATGAAAACAAACACTTCAGGAGATGTTCATTTGTAGGTCCGGCCGCAATAGCTATAATAGGTGGGAACTATGTGAACACCGGCTTTCTTGAGTGCGGAGATATTATCGCCCTTCCTGAAGATGCTATGTTAACAGGAATAGTTGTTTTGAAAAACTGCACTGTTGAAGATTGCAAATTTATAAAGACAAGTATATTCACGGATCAAAATACCGCTAAAGGTTTTGCTAAAGTCCCTAATTCATCTGTAAAAGGGATTATCCAAGAAGCAGAAGCTTCATGATTACGCGCCTTATCGTGAGCCGTTTAGTCGAGCTAGGGCGCCTGGAGCAACCTTTCGCAAGGTTATGCCACTTTTAGGCCACTTTTGGGCCACTTTCTGGCTATCTATGCCACTTTTGGGCCACTTTTGGGCCACTTTTGGGCCACTTTTGGGCCACTTTTAGGCCACTTTTAGGCCACTTTTGGGCCACTTTTGGGCCACTCGCAGGAGAACCGTGCTTTTTAGCCTGAGAAGCAAGGCACGCCACGGATGTATACAAATTTGCTGTGCAATTTTCATACATCCGGTTGTACCAAAGGATTCTCCTTTGAATCCATATACTCTAACGAGTATTCACTATTCGTATTTTTTCTTTGCTTCGCTCAGTAGACGTAAGGCGGCATCATCATATGACTCTCCAGGGTGGGCCAGCCTTTCTATAACATCCATAGGGATTCCATAAAGAGATCTTGGAGCCTTATCGCAGTCTGCAGCAGATTGCTTCTGAGGAGTCTTTTCCTTCTCTTTTAACTTCTCACCAAAGATAAAGCAGAAATGACTTATCTTCCTTCCTGTTTTCTTCTGATCCCATTTTACCCATAAAGGTGAATGCTTATTAATTTGTTCAACAGCAGGGATTATCACCCAGCGCTTAAAATCTTTTATCGCAGGATACTTGTCACCTAGCTGGAATGCTTCACGAAGCCACTCAGTAGATACTTCTCGCTTACCTGCATCACGCCATTGGCACAGTAGCTCATATAAGCGTACTGCATGAGCACTATCCATATGGGCTACATCTGCCAATGCATATCGTGTGAACTGTGCTGATAATTGAGATAGGTATGGCACCATATCTGTACCAAAGCGTAAAGCCACCATCCCTTCACTATCACGATACTCTATAGTCTGTACCCAACGTGTAAGCCTGACTTTCGCTTGGCCATGACCGTTCGGAGCTTCTTTTAATGTAACTTCACGACGATACAGTCGTTCTGCTGCCGCCTTGAGGTTCTGATAAGCGGTTCCTAACTTTGTACCAGTAATATCGGCAATTTGTTGTGCGCTGACCGTATAAAGCTGCTGATCGGTCAATGGAGCATCCCGCCGTACCTGAGAGATACAACTCAAGAGAATGCGCTGCTCATAGACGCTGAGGCGGTAAGATGCCTCAATCAGAGCATTGGATTTGTAGATCAATGCTGTATCCATAGAAGGCACCATTAAGGGAGTGTTTTTAATTACTCCCTTGATACCATCAATCCCTCCCCTCTTCAACCATCAATCCCTCCCCTTTTAACCATCAATCCCTCCCCTTTTAACCATCAATCCCTCCCCTTTTGAGCCAAAAAAACCTTTAAAATCATAAAGCTACGCATGGCTAAAAGGGGTTAAAAGGCAAAAGGGACATAAAAGAGCGCTATGCGCTCGCCTACCCTCCGCTTCGCTCCGCCCGGCCTACGGCCGCCTAAAATTGCCTGCGCCACAGGCGCAGAAAGGATGCCATCGAGGGGCTACGCCCCTGGGCATCCTGCGAAAAGCTTCGCCGCTAAAGAACTCCAGCTTTCGTGGTCGCCAACCCAATCAGACGCGGGAACATGGGCGCTACGCGCCAGGGTTAGACGGATAAGACGCTACGTGGGCTCCTGTGAAGCATCACACGAGGCTCTAGTGCTCACAAAGTAGGTTTGCCTACCCCCTCTGGCTATCTCTCCTCAGAAGCGATTCTCGGCTTCCTATGGAGTATGCGTCGGAGGAGAACGATACTCTCGCACCACGTAATTTCGCACTTCGTGCTCAACGTGATCTTGCTCTGCGAGGCTGCCGGCTACTGCCTTTTTGCTACTGCATTTTGTGACGCCAGGATGTGCCCGCTTTTTGCTTTCGAAGTGAGCCTGGCAGTTCAAAAAAGTTTGTGTGGTTTCCGGGCTACAGGCTCGGACAAGGTATGCCGGTGTGCGTACACACCACAACAATTTCAATCGCTTTGCTCGCTCAATTGTTTGGCATCTTGCTCAGGGTTATGTCTCGCTTTCTGTTCGCTGCTGCTCATAGGCTTGTGCCATGCTATGCAGCACCCTACACGCAGCAAAAGGCTACGCCGTGCAGCAGCACTATCTGACCATCACCCAGGCCGCGAAATTGTACGGTGTGGCACGCACAACGCCATATCGGGCAATTCAGCGAGGCACCATGTCGTCTACGGTTAGAGGCGATGGTACGCATGTCATCGCATTTTCTGAGTTGTTGAGAGTTTGGGGCGAACCACCAAACATGCCACCCGAGGTGCAGCAGAAAGCAGCAGCTTTAGGCGACGCTGTGCAGCAGGGTGCTGCATCCGAAATATGGACTGCGATGCTGGCAGAATTGAAATCTCTGAGGGCTGCCGTCGAACGCCTAGAAGAACAGCAGAAGCTGTTAGCCGCACCAGCCCCCGAGCTTGCCAAAGAAGCCGCACAAGCAACTCCAGTACCCGCCGATGACCCTACCCCGCATCCGTTCGCCGCTGAGATGGCCGCGTTACGAGCCAAGCGAGAAGGGTGAGCACTAACCATCAATCCGTCCCTTTTTAATTAAAGGTATATATAAATCATATGCTTATATTGATGCGGGCGTCTCGGAGACGCTCATGGCATAGAGGAGGCTGGCCTCTACGTCTGCAGGGTGAGGCTCACCTTGGAATTCAGCCAAGGCCTGCAGGCCATGATGGCTTGCAGCCCTGATGGCAAGCTGACCAGCACATCGTAGCCACCTTAGAAAACTCTTAATCGTTTCAGTAAACGGGCGAATTTAATCGCCTCTCGCTAGCTTTTCTTTTCAGCCATGGAAGGTTCTGAAACGGGCGCGCTGATGATTTTTTCCAAGCTCTCTACTGTCTTGAAAGTACATGAACAAGCTATATTTTGGCATTGGTAATAAGCTTCTTTCATTGTCTGGGTTATGTAGCGGCTGGTTCTAGTGTGAGCCGGCTTGTTACATACTGGACAGCGCATCATCTTGAGTACCTATTGCTTCGTAGTGGAGTAAAATCACAAGTATTAAGCTTCTAATTATTAAGGTATTACTTATGTAATATCTTTATAAAGCATCTTGAATATCGAAGACAAGAAGAACTTGATATCTCAGAGACCACACAACAAATAACCGTATTGAGGCATGATGTTTGTTGTGTGGTGAATGGGATAACATCCAACGCTTTTTATCAAATTATACGCATGTTCTTATGATGGCTCATTCATAAGCGTAAGGATTTAAAAAGCATGTCTATTCAAGATAAGATTAAAACTTCTACCTGGTCTCGAGCAGACGCACTCAAGGTAAAATTTGACGATCCTACCACTACTCAGCCTGAAGTTGGCTATGAGTTTCCGGTAATGGACGACGATCTCTTCATTTGGGATACGATGCCACTGCGTAAGCTCAATGGCGATATTGTATCTGTTAACGGGTGGTCTATTATTTTCACTCTCACAGCCGATCGTAAGCCGGAAGAATTTACTTTCGAAGATGGTCAGTATGATATTGCTTCCGATTGGGAAGACCGTCACGGTCGAGCCCGTATGTGCTACTGGTATGCAAAAGACAGTAAAAGCTGGATCTTTGGTGGCCGAGTCATGAAAGAAGGTGTTTCCCCTACAACCCGTGAGTGGGCAGGGACTCCTATTCTTCTTAATGATGAAGGAGACATTGAGCTTTATTACACCTGTGTAACCCCAGGTGCGACTATGGCAAAAGTCAAAGGCCATGTAGAAACCACTGAAGATGAAGTGAAGCTTGTGGGTTTCAATGAAGTCAAAGAACTGTTTTCTGCG
>NZ_JAQJIO010000017.1:0-35405 GCF_027947415.1 Cobetia sp. MMG027 | reverse complement strand
ACTACCTGTACCAAGTGGCGACACTCCTATTGAAGAAATACTAGACTTCAAAGAGCGGAGAGCTACAGAGCTAAATGCCTTACATACTGCAATTGAACTTGCTTATATAGAAGCTCTTAAAAATCCAGATCCTAACTTGGGATATGCGGGGGCTATTCGTGAACTGAAAACCAGTATTAGTAATCTTGATGAAGTAGCAAATGAGCGTTGGCGAAGAACATCTAAATTTGATTTTTCAGCAGAATTCAACCTTGATGGTGGGCGTTTTGTGAAAGCTATCGCTAGCGGTGCGGCCTTCGATTTCTTCACTAATGCTTTCACAATGCCGGTAGGCGCAGTTGTTGGTGGCATTGGTTCTCTGATAAAACTAAAAGCTTCTTATCGCACAAGCTTTAAACCAGCAGCCAACAATACAACCCTTGCTTTCTTATCGCATGCAAGTGCAGAAAGAATTATATAGGGAACATGCGAATAAAACTATTTTACTTATTGCCAAAATGAAATAACAAACAACAATAAAGAAGTATAAAGAAAAACTGGCACCCTACAAACCATCGGGGTGCCAGCCAACAAATAAACTCTTCGGAATAGAGCTACTTTATTTATTCGACGAGCCATTTTTTATTTATCTGAGCACTCATATTAGTTTCAGTGCGCTTCTTCCCAGTTGTCGCCTTGCTCGACTTCGACGAGCAGCGGGACGTCGAGGGAGGCGGCGTTCTGCATGCGCTGCGCGACGTCTTTCATGAAGTCTTCGACCTGCGCCTCGGCGACTTCGAAGACGAGTTCATCGTGTACCTGCATGACCATCATGGCGTCGTACGCCTTGTCTCCGTCATTGCCCGCCAGCCAGGCGTCCACATCGATCATGGCGCGCTTGATGATGTCGGCGGCGCTGCCTTGCATCGGGGCGTTGATGGCGGTGCGTTCGGCAGCACTGCGACGCGCGTGATTGCGCGAGCCGATTTCCGGCAGGTAGAGACGACGGCCGAAGATGGTCTCGACATAGCCCTGCTCGGCGGCGAGGTGGCGAGTGTCTTCCATGTAGGTGGCGACGCCCGGATAACGCTCGAAGTAGCGCTCGATGTAGGTCTTGGCCTGGCCGGGGTCGATATCCAGCTGACGCGAGAGGCCCCAGGCGGACATGCCGTAGATCAGCCCGAAGTTGATGGCCTTGGCGCTGCGACGCTGGTCACTGCTGACACGCGATTCCTCGGTACCGAAGACTTCCGCCGCAGTGGCGGCGTGCACGTCACGGTTGTCGGCGAAGGCCGAGAGCAGTCCCTTGTCACCGGAGAGGTGCGCCATGATGCGCAGCTCGATCTGCGAGTAATCCGCCGCGACGATGCGATAGCCGGGGCGTGCAATGAAGGCCTGACGAATGCGACGGCCCTCCTCGCTGCGCACCGGGATGTTCTGCAGATTCGGATCGGAAGACGACAGACGCCCGGTGGCGGTGACGGCCTGATGGTAGCTGGTGTGCAGGCGGCGCGTGGTCGGGTTGACCAGCTGCGGCAGCTTGTCGGTGTAGGTGCTCTTGAGCTTGGTCATGCCGCGATGGCGCATGATCAGCTTGGGCAGCGGGTAGTCCAGCGCCAGCTCCTCAAGTACGGCTTCGGCGGTGGACGGCGCGCCCTTGGGGGTCTTCTTCTTGACCGGCAGCTTCTGCTCCTCGAAGAGGATCTCGCCCAGCTGCTTGGGCGAGGAGAGGTTGAACTCGCGGCCCGCCAGCTCAAAGGCCTGCTTCTCGATGTCGTGGATCTGCTCGGTCAGCTCACGGGTCTGGACGTGAAGGCGCTCGGGGTCGATCGCGACGCCGTTGCGCTCGATGCGCGCCAGCACCGGAATCAGCGGGTATTCGTAATCACGCAGCACCTCGCCCAGACGCCCCAGTTTCTCGATGCGCGGCATCAGCAGCGCGGCGAGGCGCAGGGTGATGTCGACATCCTCGCAGGCGTAGGGCATCGCCTCTTCCAGCGCGATCTGGTCAAACGTCAGCTGCTTGGCGCCCTTGCCGGCGATGTCGGTGAAGCTGATGGTGCTCTCGCCCAGGTACTTGAGCGCCAGCGAGTCCATGTCGTGACGGGTCGCGGTGGAGTTGAGCACGTAGGACATCAGCATGGTGTCGGCCAGCGGACCGGCCACCGCGATGTCATAGCGTGCCAGCACCTCGATGTCGTACTTGAGGTTCTGGCCGATCTTGGTGATGGCGCCATCGGCGAGAATCGGCGTCAGCGCCTCCAGTACGGCCTTGCGGTCCAGCTGCGCGGGGGCATCCAGATAGCTGTGGGCGACGGGAATGTAGACGGCCTCGCCGACCTCCAGCGCCATGCCGATGCCGACGATCTCGGCTTCCATGTAGTTGAGGCTGGTGGTCTCGAGGTCGAAGCACAGCGAGGTGGCATTGCGCACACGCTCCAGCCACGCGTCCAGCTCGGCCTGCTCGGTGATGGCGCGGTAGTTGCGCTCCTCACGCGGCGGCAGCGCCTCGGGCATCTCGTCCTCGTCACCCGCCCCATCCAGCTCAGGCGTCGGTGCAGCGGCGGTCTTGCCCTTGCCGGAGGCCTTGTCCGCGACGGGCGCGATGCTGTCGCCGAACAGATCACCGCCGGCGACACCGCTGTCCTTCTCGTCGGCGTGCGGGCTGGCGGCCATGTCACCGCCTTCCAGCAGCTCCTTCAGCCAGGCGCGGAACTCCATCTCCTTGTAGAGCTCGACCAGCGCGGCGGTATCCGGCGCGGCGATCGCGAGGTCATCCAGGCCATGCTCCAGCTCGCAGTCCAGCTTGATGGTGGCGAGACGATAGGAGAGATAGGCATCCTCGCGGTGCGCTTCCATCTTCTTGGCCAGCGTCTTGGCGCCGCGGAAGCTGAGCGTCTTGATGCGATCGAGGTCACCGTAGATGGTGTCGAGACCGCCGCCCATGCCCTGCAGCAGGCCCAGCGCGGTCTTCTCGCCCACGCCCGGCACGCCGGGAATGTTGTCGACCTTGTCGCCCATCAGCGCGAGGAAGTCGATGATCAGATTGGGCGGAATGCCGAACTTCTCGGTGACGCCGTCCACGTCCAGCGTCTCGTTCTTCATGGTGTTGACCAGCGTGATGTGCTCGTTCACCAGCTGGGCCATGTCCTTGTCGCCGGTGGAGATGACGGCGTCACGCCCGGCCTCGGTGGCCAGTCGCGCAAGAGTCCCGATGACGTCATCGGCCTCGACACCTTCCACGCACAATAGCGGCAGACCCAGCGCGCGTACGCAGGCATGCAGCGGCTCGACCTGCAAGCGCAGGTCATCGGGCATCGGCGGACGCTGGGCCTTGTACTCGGGGTACATGTCATCACGGAAGGTCTTGCCCTTGGCGTCGAACACCACCGCCATGGGGCTGTCCGGATACTGGCGGATCAGGCTCTTGAGCATGTTGATCACGCCCTTCACCGCGCCGGTGGGCAGGCCCTTGGAGGTGGTCAGCGGCGGCAGGGCATGAAAGGCACGATAGAGGTAGGAAGATCCATCGACGAGAACGATCGGCGTGGCGGCCATGAGCAGTCGCATCCGTAGGCTGAAGGGTGAGCTTGGGACAAGCAGAGTCGGGGCCGAAACTCTCTCGGCATCTATGGCTGTCATGATACGCAAGGGCTGCGGCGAGGCACAGTCACGACATGGCCTGCGCGCCTGGCTCGCGCTCAGCGAAATCGTGCATGCCACCGGCAAGAGTCGTAAACTGCGCCCATCAGGCAGGCATCGGGTATCACGCCGCATCGCCCGCCTTCAGCACTTCCGCGCACCGCACCTTGCGTCCAGGAGATTTCTCATGCGCACGACTGCATCCCTTGTCCCGTCCTCCCTGCTGCGCCTGCCCACGCTGCTGGCGAGTGCTCTGCTGCTGACCATCACCGCGCTGGGCGCCCCGCTGGCCGTGGCCGAGAGTGATGCCCCCAAGCCACAGGTCACCAGCCGTCAGCAGGATGACCGCCAGCTGCGCGAATACCGCGTCAATGGCCATCTGTACGCCATCGAGATCATCCCCAAGGGGGGCACGCCCTTCTTCCTGCTCGACAGTGATGGCAACGGCAACTTCACCCGTTCCAGCGTGTCGCAGGCCAGTCAGCTCAAGGTGCCCGGCTGGGCGCGGAAAAAGTGATAAGCTCGGCATTGCGGGTCACGCGGCATCTGACCCGGCAGTGACGGGCATCATGCCCGGACCGGACGCATCCCTTGCGCTCGGCCCGGGCATGGAGGTCTCCCTCCTGCCTACCGACAACAACTCCTGTCAGCGCATTGCCGCCGCGTCGGTCCAGCGGCGCGCCACTGATGGGGCGGACACATTTCGGCGAGAAGAGTCACCCATGGCAGTCTTTACCCCCCTGAGCGAGGCTCAGGTCGCAGAATTTCTGGCAGAGTACGATGCAGGCACGCTGACATCGCTTGAAGATGTCGCCCACGGCACCGAGAACTCGACCTTCTTCGTCACCACCGACCGCCGCGAGATGGTGCTGACCCTGTTCGAGCAGGGCGAGCATGAGGAACTGCCCTTCTTCGTCGAGCTGCTCGACTTCCTCGCCGGCCACCAGCTGCCGGTGCCCGGCCCGCTGCATGACCGCGAAGGTCAGGCGCTCAAGACGCTGGCAGGCAAGCCGGCGTTGCTGTTTCCGCGCATGCCGGGCAAGTGGCCCGTCTCGCCCAATGTCGCCCAGTGCCGCGAGATCGGTGCGGCGCTGGGGCGCATGCACGCCGTCTCGCAGCACTTCACCGGCCAGCGCCCCAACACCCGTGACCTGCATTGGATCAAGCCGATGCACCACAAGGTGCTGGCCTATCTGAGCCCGGAAGACCAGGCGCTGATGGCCGACGAGATCGATGTCTGCGAAGACGTCTTCAGTGGCGTCGACCTGCCACAGGGCGCGCTGCACGGGGATCTGTTCCGCGACAACACGCTGTTTGACGGCGATCGCCTCGGCGGCATCATCGACTTCTACAATGGCTGCACCGGCGACCTGATCTTCGATCTGTCGATTCTGGTCAATGACTGGTGCTCCAATGACGATGGCCGTCTGGATCAGGCGCGTTATGACGCCCTGCTCAGCGCCTATCTGGCCGAGCGCCCGATGAACGCTGACGAACGCCGCCTGTGGCCGAGCATGCTGCGCATGACCGCGCTGCGCTACTGGCTGTCACGCCTGCTGGTGGTCTACGTGGACCCGCCCGCTCACAGCCTGACGCCGAAGGACCCGGCACAGTATCGCCAGCTGCTGGGCCGGCGCATCGAGGAAGGCGCCCTGCCGCTGCCCGACGCCACCCAGCCGGCCTGAATGCCCACGCAAGTGGCAAAGCGATTGCCTGCGCCTCCCCAGCAGGCATAATGCGCCCCCTGAGCGCCCGCATCCGTGCGGGCGCCATTGTCTTCTCCGACGCTGCCCACACCGCTGAGCACCGCCGGGCTTGCCTTCACGCCGTCCATCTCCGGAGACCGCGATGACCTCCTTTGCAGCCGAAGCACGCCGCACCTACAACATTGACCAGTGGGGCAGCGGCTATTTCGACGTGGGCCAGGATGGCCTGACGCTGGTGCGCCCCCATGGCGAACCGGGTACGCCTGCGCTGCCGCTGATCTCGCTGATCGACAAGGCCCGCGCCCAGGGCCTGCGACTGCCGCTGCTGATCCGCTTCGCCGATATCCTGCATGACCGTGTCGAGCAGCTGTGCGCCGCCTTCGATGCCGCCATCAGCTCACGCGGCTATGGCGCCAGCTACACCGCCGTCTATCCGATCAAGGTCAACCAGCAGCGTCGCGTGGTCGAGGAACTGCTGGCGACCAGCGAACGCTCGCGCGGGCGTGTCGGCCTGGAAGCCGGCAGCAAGCCGGAACTGCTCGCCGTGCTGGCGCTGTCGGACAATGGCCCGTCGGTCATCGTCTGCAACGGCTACAAGGACCGCGAGTACGTGCGTCTGGCGCTGATGGGCGAGAAGCTCGGCCATCGCGTGCACCTGGTGGTCGAGAAGGCCAGCGAGCTGGAACTGGTACTGGAAGAGGCTGAACGTCTCGGCGTGCGGCCGCGCATCGGTCTGCGCGCGCGCCTGGCCACCATCGGCAAGGGCAACTGGCAGAACACCGGCGGCGAGAAGTCGAAATTCGGCCTGACGGCGAGCCAGATCGTCGCGCTGGTCGAGCGCCTGCGCGAAGTGGATGCGTTGGACTGCCTCAAGCTGGTCCACTTCCACCTCGGCTCGCAGATCGCGGACATCAGCGACATCCAGCGCGGCCTGGCCGAGTGCGCGCGCTTCTATCAGGGGCTGCATGAAGCCGGTGCCGGCGTGGAAATCGTCGATGTCGGCGGTGGCCTGGGCGTGGACTACGAAGGCACGCGCTCGGAAAGCGCCTGCTCGCTCAACTACTCGATGCGCGAATACGCCGACTATGTGGTCGGGGCGTTCCACGCGGTGTGCGAGGCGCATGATCTGCCGCATCCGCACATCATCTCCGAATCCGGTCGTGCCCTGACCGCTCACCACGCCGTGCTGGTGACGGACGTGATCGGCGAGGAGCGTGTCGACCTGCCGCTGCCCACGCCGCGTGAGGATGATCTGCAGATCGCCGCGCTGTGGACGCAGGCCGCGCGTCTAGAGGGTGCGCTCGAGCCACGTGAGCTGGTGGAGATCTACCACGCCGTGGTGCATGCCCAGCATCAGGTGCAGGAGCGCTTCGTGATGGGGCTGGCGAGCATCGCCATCCGTGCCGAGGCGGAGGCCATCTACACCAACGTGTGTCGCAGTCTCGCCGGGCGCCTCGATGCGCGCCAGCGTTCGCACCGCGCGGTGCTCGATGAGCTCAACGAGAAGCTGGCCGACAAGCTGTTCGTCAATTTCTCGCTGTTCCAGTCACTGCCGGACATCTGGGGCATCGAGCAGATCTTCCCGATCCTGCCGCTGACCGGTCTTGACCGTGCACCGACCCGGCGTGGCGTGATCCAGGACATCACCTGCGACAGTGATGGCCGCATCGACACCTATGTGGATGACCAAGGCCTGGACGCCACCCTGCCGCTGCCGGAATGGCATGCCGAGGAAGAGAAGCTGCTCGGCTTCTTCATGGTCGGCGCCTATCAGGAGATCCTCGGCGACCTGCACAACCTGTTCGGCGATACCGATTCCGTGGATGCCAGCCTCGACGACGAGGGCCAATGGCAGCTTTCCCATGCCATCCAGGGCGATAGCGTGGCGCAAGTGCTGCGCTACGTGAACTTCGACCCGGATCAGCTGGCGGCCCGCCTCGCGCGTCAGCTCAAGTCATCCAATCTGAACGCGCTGGAACAGGCAGACCTGCTCGAGGACCTGAAGGCAGGCCTGGAAGGATATACCTACCTGGAGAGCTGAGCCCTTCCGTCATTGAGCCGATCTCTGCTTCAGAGATTCGAGCCTTGAGCGCAAAAGACCAGAAAGCAGCAGCCCAGACAGCAAAAGCCCCTGCCGGAATCCCGGCAGGGGCTTTTCTTTTTTTAACTCGCTCAGGGCTGCCTCAGAGCCAACTCACGTCAAGGCTCGAGACAGACCCAGGCATCATGCCACGCCGCGAGTGCGTGTCTCGACACGCAGCAGCTCGCCGCTGCCATCCGGGGCATCCAGCGCCAGTGCCAGCGCCTGATCCGGATTCAGCTCACCAACGCCCTCCGGCGTGCCGGTCAGCACCACGTCGCCGGGCAGCAGCGTGAAGCTGTGGCTGATCTCGCTGAGCAGCCGCGCGACAGGGAACAGCATCAGACGGGTATCCGCCTGCTGACGCTGCTCGCCGTCGATGGCGAAACGATACTGCAGTGCCTGGAAATCAACATCATGCAGTGCGCCTTCGCCATCACGCCAGCGCGGGCCTTCCAGCGCCACGAAGGAGCACAGCGGACAGCTGCCGTCAAAGGCCTTGGCCAGTTCCCACGGCTGGCCCTTGGCCTTGAGCTTGCTCTGACGCTCACGCAGGGTGAGATCCAGCGCCAGCCCCATGCCGGCCAATGCCTCCAGCGCCTCGTCTTCACTCGCCTCGCACAGTGGCTTGCCGATCAGCAGCGCAAGCTCGGCCTCGTAATGGTACTGGCCACGTCGCTTCGAGAGCGGCAGCGGCTTGTCCATGGGCACCACGCTGGTGGCGGGCTTGATGAACAGCAACGGCTCGCTGGGCACTTCATTGCCGAGCTCCGCGGCGTGGGCAGCATAATTGCGCCCCACGCACACCACCTTGCCGAGATCATGGGCAAAGACACGACCATCGCTGAAACGTGGGGTAAAACGCTGAGCAAGCGGCATGCAGAACTCCTGTCGGGGCGTGATGGATGATCAATGAGAGATGATCGATGAGAGATGTCTCAATCTTACGCCGCCCCGCCGGTTTGCCACTACCACACCAACGTCCGAGATTTCGCCGCCTGAACGCAACCCCGGGTTGTGCAGTTCAGTCCACTGGCCTGCTCAGCCTTTCGGCCTTTCCTTTCGCTTGCTCACGCTGGCGATCTATCACGCGCGGCTTATTTTTCCAGTTCATCCCAGCCACCATCGGCACGGTGGGCCAGAAATTCAGGGCGCGGACGAGAGGCCGCGAACGGCGCCTGCATGGCATTGTCGACGCGGTTGTAGACGAAGAAGGCGTTGCTGCGCGGGTCCGGCGACATGTTGGCGTTGGAGCCGTGCAAGGTGTTGCAGTCAAACATCAGCAGACCACCCGCGGCACCGGTGGGCGCCTCGATGCCACGCTCGGCGACCAGCTCTCGCAGCGCTTCGCGCGAGGGCACACCGACTTCCTGTGCCTGCAGCGAAGACTTGTGATTGTCTTCCGGCGTCTCGCCCAGGCAGTGCACGAAGACTTCGTGCGAGCCGGGGATCAGCATCAGCGGGCCGTTGAAGTGGTGATTGTCATTCAGGATGATCGAGGCGCTGACCGCACGCATTTCCGGCATGCCATCCTCGGCGTGCCAGGTCTCGAAGTCCGAGTGCCAGTTGAAGCCCTTGCCCTCGAAGCCCGGCTTGTAGTTGATGCGCGACTGGTGAACATAGACATCGCCACCCAGAATCTGGCGCGCGCGATCCATCAGGCGCGGGTCTTCGGCAAGCTGGCGGAAGCGCTCCGACAGGAAGTGCACGGCGAAGATGGAGCGAATCTCGCGGCTCTTGGGCTCGGTGATGGTGAAATCACGACCCTGGAGATCTTCCTGCTCCAGCAGCGCAGCCAGTTCGGCCTTCAGCGTCTCGACTTCTTCCGGGGCCAGGAATTCCGGCTCGAACAGGAAGCCATCGCGCTCGAACCGCTTGAGTTGCTCAGCCCCCAGCGGCCCCTCATCGGCGCGCGAGTGCACGACGGGCTCGCGGCGCTTCTGCCACAGGTGCTGCGGTGGCTGGCTCAGACGCGTCGGGTAGGCGTCGCGCGAGTGGGAGGAGCCTCGGTCGCTGCCTGACTTGTCCAGATAGGCTTCCGGCGCCTGATCGCGATCGGCATCGACCTGACGGACACCCAGACGCTGATTGGAGGACTCTGCGCCATCGCTGGCGTTGCTGCCGTCCATCTCGTGGTGGTGGCGCTGCTTGGACGAAAGCGCAGCGGTGGCGTTGTACGAGGTCATGTGGCGTGAAGCTGTCATCTTGCTCTCCTTAAGGCATCAATGGCTTGCATTGAGGAAAGAGGAATCCGGCGTTCTATTCCTGCGGCTTGGCCGCACTGTCCCACCTATGGGCCATGACACAGACTTCAACCCCATGAATCATGAATTAATCACAGACGCCTGATCCCCGAGTTCGTTAAAAGACCATTCAATCGCGCACTACCCCCGCCATCACCGTTCTCGCGAAAACATGAGACCTCCTGTGTCTCACGGATGACAAGATTCCTCAGTCACCCCGATAGATCATTTCATCATTCACGCGGTGGCCACGCGCCTCATGCATGAAAGACATCATGCCTCATATATCGCCTCATTCCTTGTCATGGCTTCCTGACAATTCACCCCAATACGCTTCGCCTTTTGCAAATCGCATCGCGAATGATCACCAGACAATAAGCGTAAGTTGTTGTGAACTATTGTGAATTTAGTTGGCACACTTAATGCCCCTGTAAAGTCACGGCATCACAACTGATAGACACATATCAGAGTACAAGAACGGCGCAGGACAATGCGTCACACCAGGGGAACTTCCAGCATGTTCAAGCCACGGATTTGTCTGGCCGCTTGCATGGCCACAGTGCTGGGGGGCTGCGCCGCAGTCGAGCCGAAATTCGATAATGTCGAGCCAGTCGCCGGGCCGCCAGTCACCTCAAACAATACGCCTTACAGTGAATGTCTTGCCTCATTGAGCCGTATTTCAGGCGCGACAAACCTGCCAGTCATCGCCGTCGGGCAGATCACTGACAAGACAGGGCAACGCAGCTATTCGACAGTAACCGAAAGCGCCGCCGTCACTCAGGGTGTCTCGGAAATGTTGATCAGCGCGCTCTACAAGACTCGCAAGGTTCACCTGACAGAGCGTCTTGATGTTCGCGTCCCGCTGGCCGAGCAGCAGCTTTACGAGAACAAGGCCATGGCCTATGCACCACGCAAGCTGGCCGTCCTCCCCTCGCACTTCGTGGTTCTCGGTGCCCTCACTGAGCTCAATTACAACATTTCCAGTGGTGGCACTCGCCTGTTCGTCAGCGGAATCGGGGCCGGATTGCGGACCGCCGTGATCAATGTGGGCCTGGACCTGCGCATGGTCGACATCCGCACCTTCCGCACCGTCTATGTCACCAGCCTGCAGAAGCAGGTGGTGGGTTACGAAGTCGAAGCCGGCATCTATCGCTTCTTCGGCAATCAGCTGGTCGAGTTTGATTCCGGCGCAGTGCGCAATGAACCACTGCAGCTGGGCGTGAGATCAGTCGTGGAGATGGGCGCCTACCAACTCCTGACTGAAGGCCTGGGACTTCCTGTACCTGCGGGGCAGGAATGTGAACTTCACCCAGGGCAGCATGTAGCAGCGAAAGACGGCAACACGCAGCAAGTGGCCGCAGCCAATACGGCATCAGGCAGTACCGCAGCAGTCGCAACACCGTTGAGAGAAGCACCCGCAACAGAGGCACCTGCAACAGAAACATCGGCAGCATCCAGCGCAGCACAATAAGTCAACATTCATGAGGAACATGACAATGACTACCTATAATAAGCTCGCAATCGCTATCGGTCTCGCCAGTGGCATCATGGTGGCAAGCCAGGCCCAGGCCTTCGAGAACGTCCATTGGAAATGGCATGGCCACGTCGATACTCACATCAAGGTAAAAGCCATGATTGATCCGATGATCGAAGATCCGGGTGGCCTGGTGATGGTCGAGAACTTCCAGAAGCAGATCGGTGACGTCAGCTCGGAAGCCATCGTCAAGGATGTCACCTATGGCACGACTGCCGGAGAGACTACCGTCGAGACAGGTAGCTTCGCAGGTGCCGCTGCAGGAGCAGCCGCAGGCGCAGTCGCAACAGGCGGCAAGCATGGTGGCAGTGCCGCTGGAGCCGTTGCTGGCGCTGGTGCCATCGCTGGTACCTACACCATCACCACTGACACTGACGGCATCGTGAACGAGGATATCGTCAATCTGGAAAGCCTGGAAAACGCGGCGACATCAGTGGGCAACAACGCCTCCATCGAGAGCGATGCCATGGTCAACCTGCATAATGAGCAGTTCCTGGCAGGCACCGGCATGGGCAATGATCGCCGTCATTACTTCAGCCCGTCGAGTGCCGAGATCTATTCACTGGCCAAGGTCGAGAACATTCTCAACCTGAGCGTGGACAATGCCGCGACCTCCGTGGGCAACAACCTGTCTGTCACCCAGGACACCACCGGGATCGACAGTGCCCTGATCGCTGACAACACCCAGACCAGCTACGCCAACATCACCGCTACCGCCAAGGTCAAGGACATCACCCTGGGTCTGGCACCGGCAGATGGCTTCGAAGGCCCGGTCATCAGCAACACGGCCACCTCTGTGGGCAACAACATGTCCATCAGCGTCGGCCCCGTGACTCCGTAACCCCTCTGCAGGCAACCAACACACGCGGGGCAACCCGCGTGTGTTTCAGCACCTGCTGACATCAGACGTATCACGCATCAGACACTGCATCTTTCACAGACCGAAAGGAGCAAGACATGAATGCTTTCACACGTATCAGCCTGGGAGTCGTGGGCACGGGGTTCCTGCTGGCCGGTACCGCCAGTGCCAACTCGTTGATGGGCCCCTTCCCCTACGACTTCCCGGCGCGCAGTGCAGAAACCGCGCTGATCCTCTACGAGAGCAAGAAGGCCGGCAGCCTGGGGGAAGGGTCCGAGACCAATATCGGCGCATACACGCTCAATACCGGCAGCAGTACCTCGATCGGCAACTGGCAGCAGATTGAACAGACCCTGAGTGACGGCTCTACCGGCACCATCGACAGCACGGCGGACCAGTCCGCCGATGGCAGCTCGCAGACGTCGTCAACGGATTTCACCATCACCCACAACAATGCGGATGATGAAGAGGACGAAGCCCCATGATGCCCCGCCCGGGCAAGGCGTGACGGCCCAGGCAGGGCACTTGAGAACATCAGACTCACGTGTCAAACGTGAGGAGAGAGTTGGTCATCATGCCAACGGGTGGGATGAGATATCTGACCCTCGCGCGCAGCGGAAAAAACCCACTAAAAGCCGCCATGATCATCTCTCACGTTTGAGTAAGCTTGGAAAAGGACGCGCAACAACCCGAATGACGAAGACTCAACGCTTGGGGAGCGTGTGTCCTTCCGAGAGGCTGTCACCAGAAGCAGCCCGACAATTATGCTCCTGCAGCGATGCTCTACGAGCTGCTGACAGGGGTCCAGCAGCAAGGGAACATCACTCATGACCGCACTGAAGGCTCACCATCAGGCTACGCCGATCACCACTGCGTTGAATCTGACTGTCGACTCCCCCGCACGGGTGAAGTCTCTACCGACAGGCCGGCCTAACGGTTTTGAGGGGTTCATCGGAGGCTCATCGTCCATGCAGACCCTCTATCGCACCCTCATACAGGTCGCCCATTCGGACGCCCCCATCTTCATCACCGGCGAAAGCGGCAGCGGCAAGGAGCTATGCGCCACTGCCATCCACCGCCACAGCCCGGTACGCGAAGGCCCTTTCATCGCCGTCAACTGTGCTGCCATCCCGGCGGAGCTATTGGAATCACAGCTGTTCGGGCATGTGCGTGGCGCCTTTACCGGTGCCGTCAGTGCCCAGCAGGGCCTGGCCGTGGCAGCGGATGGCGGGACGCTGTTCCTGGATGAGATCGCCGAACTGCCCTTGCCACTTCAGAGCAAGCTGTTGCGCTTTCTGCAGACCGGCCAGGTGATGCCCGTGGGCGCGACACGCACGGTCGAGGTCAACTGCCGTATCGTCTGCGCCACGCATCAGGACCCGCGTCAGCTGGTGGAGACCCATCGCTTCCGCGAAGACCTCTTCTACCGCCTGCACGTCATCCCGCTCAAGGTGCCGCCCCTGCGCGAGCGCGGAAGTGACATTCTCGAGATCGCCAACGGCTTGCTGAGTCGCATGGCCAGCCACGAAGGCAAGCATTTCACCAGCCTGAGCGCCTGCGCGGAGCAGGCGCTGCTGGCCCACGATTGGCCGGGCAACGTGCGCGAGCTGGAAAACACCCTGCGCCGCGCCATCATCCTCCACGAGGGCGAGAGTCTCACGGCCGCCATGCTGGACCTGCCAGCACACGGCGGCTCACACGAGAGACTCGAGCACGCACCACCCGGCGCCGAGAACCAGGGCCTCTGGCAGCGCCCGCTGTGGATGGTGGAGCGGGATGCCATCGAGACGGTGATAGCGGCATGCGATGGCAGCATTCCGCGTGCCGCTGCCATTCTGGAAATCGCCCCATCGACCATCTATCGCAAACGCCTCAGCTGGCAGGCCCATCACCCCGGCTCATCTGCCGCGCATTGAGCGCCGAAAGACGCAAGGCGAGCAGACGCCAGACGCAAAAAAGCCACCCCGGAGGGTGGCTTTTCTGTTGGCTGCCGAATTCATCCTGCGACTTCATCTGCTAGCCAGAATTGGCTGGGGTACCAGGACTCGAACCTGGGAATGCCGATACCAAAAACCGGTGCCTTACCACTTGGCTATACCCCAATTTGGTGGCCAGAGACGGAATCGAACCGCCGACACGGGGATTTTCAATCCCCTGCTCTACCAACTGAGCTATCTGGCCGACCGGAAGACACAAAAAAAGCCGCCTGGGCGACTTCGATATCCTGCGTTCTTCGTTCATCTACAGAAGCCTGAAGATGGTGCCGGCTAAAGGAGTCGAACCCTCGACCTACTGATTACAAGTCAGTTGCTCTACCAACTGAGCTAAGCCGGCACAAAGAACTCATGATATGAGTCTTCTTACTACGTTACTGCATGTCAGCTGGCTGGGGTACCAGGACTCGAACCTGGGAATGCCGATACCAAAAACCGGTGCCTTACCACTTGGCTATACCCCAACACTTGGTGGCCAGAGACGGAATCGAACCGCCGACACGGGGATTTTCAATCCCCTGCTCTACCAACTGAGCTATCTGGCCCTTGCCAACGAGGACGTATTAAATAGAAAACCTTTCCCGACGTCAACCCTTGCTTATCAAGAATTTGGCGTCGTTATTCGTCTTCCATCGCCCTCGCCGTCTCGTCAGACTTCGTAGCCCTGTCCGCCCTGCGCTTCGCCCTTGGCGGCGGCGTCAGTCGGGACGAAACCTTCGGCCTGATCGGTCTCTTCGTTGCGGAAGAAACGCTCCATTTGCTCCATCAGATAGCGACGGCTATCGGCATCCATCATGTTGAGGTGCTTCTCGTTGATCAGGCGTGTCTGCAGCGCCTGCCATTCTTCCCATGCCTGCTTCGAGACGTTGGCCCAGATATCCTGGCCCTTCTCGCCCGGCAGCGGCGGAAAGTCGAGACCCGGCAGGTCCTGGTCATACTTGCGGCAATGTACGGTGCGCATGGGTAACTCCGTAAGAGAACTGGATGTCAGTGCGGTTGAGCGCCGAGCCTTCGCCAGACGCTCAATCGATTGCCTCATTCTCGCACGCTTGAGCGGGTTTCCCCCAGGCGTCCGAGGCCTGTCGATGAGAGCGACTCGCTCACAGCCCGAACAGATCATCCGTGCAGCGTGCCAGCAGCGCCTTGACCGGTGCCGGCAGGCCCACGGCATCCGGCGCGGCGGGGTCGACGAAACGACGGTCTGCTCCGTGTTCGTTGACGCCATCCTCCGCCGACGGCGTCAGTTCCGCCGCTCCCAGCTGGACCGGCTGCGGCGTGATGGTCAGCCGGAAGTGGCTGAAGACATGCTCGAAACTGTCCAGCGGCGCCTCCAGATGCGCGCCTCGCGCTTCACGGGCAACCCACTCCCGCGCGGCCTCGCGGTCCTCGACCAGCGGCGGCGCCCACAGGCCGCCCCAGATGCCCGTCGGTGGGCGTCGTTCGAGCAGAATCCGGCCCGCCTCGTCACTGACCAGCAGCATCAGCGTCTGACGTGTCGGAATAGCCTTCTTGGGCTTGCTCTCGGGGAAGCGCTTTTCCTCGCCGCGTGCATGCGCCACGCAGACTTCCTCGAAGGGGCAGCGCGTACAATCCGGCTTGCTACCGCGCGTGCACAGGGTGGCCCCGAGATCCATCATCGCCTGGGTCCAGTCCGCCAGCCGCACCTGCGGCGTGTAGCGCTCCGCCAGCGTCCACAGCTTGCGCTCCACCGCCGGCCGACCCGGCCAGCCTTCCACGGCATGCAGGCGAGCCAGCACGCGCTTGACGTTGCCATCGAGAATCGGCGCCCGTTGTCCGGTGCTGATGCTGATGATCGCCCCGGCGGTCGAGCGCCCGATACCTGGCAAGGCCGACAGTGCCTCGACACTCTCGACCGGGAAGGTGCCGCCATACTCAGCGACCACCTGTTGAGCGGCCTTGTGCAGATTGCGCGCCCGGGCGTAGTAGCCAAGCCCCGTCCACAGGTGCAGCACCTCATCGATCTCCGCCGCCGCCAGCGCGGCGACATCCGGGAAGCATTCCATGAAGCGCGCGTAATAGGGCAGCACCGTCGTGACCTGGGTCTGCTGGAGCATGATCTCCGAGACCCACACACGATACGGGGTGGTGTTCTCCTGCCAGGGCAGGTGCTTGCGGCCATGCTCATCGAACCAGTCGAACACGCGGGCCTGGAATTCCTCCGGGCTCAGCGCAATGCTTGCCACGCCTGGCGGGGCGTGGGTATCAGACGCCGCCACGTCAGGCGTGGCCGCAGTGTCAGGTACCGCCATCAAGACTTCCTCTACTCGTGACTCGTACCATGGCGCGCCATGGTCTGGGCTCCAACGGCAGCACGCCAGCCCCGAGGGACTGGCGTGCCGGTCTTGCTGTGCTAGGAGCGCGTGATCAGTTGAACAGCCCCTGAATCGCGCCCTTCAGCTTGTCGCTGGCGCCTTCGCCCAGCTTGTCATCGATCTTCTTGCGCGTGTCTTCATCGAGCTTCTCATCCAGCTTCTCGCTGACCTTCTCGCCCGCCTTGCGCTTGGCTTCATCCTTGGCCAGTTCCGCGGCGGCCGTCTGGAAGCCCTTCTGGTCAAAGCCGCACCATTCGCCCGGCTCACCGCTCAGATTGCCCTGACACTGCACCGGGAAACGCAACTTGACCAGACGCGGATTGACCTCACAGGCAGCGTCATCCGTTCCTTCGATGAAGCGCGCCGCCACGTTGTAGTCAAAGGCTTCGGTCGGCAGGTTGAGCTGCCCCTTGCCATCCAGCGCGATACCCGGGATCGCCAGTGCCAGATCCTGATTGCTGATCACGCCATTGGTGACCTTGAAGCTGCCCTGTGCGCGTTCCAGCGGGGTATTCGCCGCCCAGTCACGCGAGGACGTCTTGCCACTCAGCGTCGCCACCGTGGTGCACATCTTCTCGGACACGTTGACGTCGAGTATCTCGCCATTGCGGATCTCGAAGTCACCTGAACCATTCAGGTTGCGCTTCATGCTGTCGAGTTGATTGGTGCTGGTGGTGTAGTCGCCATTGAGGGTCAGACGGCCACGCAGGATGTCATCCTGCTCAGGCGCCAGCGCCTTGAGGAATGGCGCGATATCCAGATTGGTCAACTTCTCGCCGAAGCTCATGGTCAGCGGTGTCTTGCGACTGTCGATGCGGGCACTGGCTGCCAGGCTACCGCCGTACAGACTGGCCGTCAGGCTATCGAGCTGCTGCAGTCCCGGCTGGCCGGACAGCTTGGCGGACACCTTGCGCATCTCGAGTCCGGATGCCGTGAGGTTCGCGATGTCCAGCTGGCCCTTGAGCCCGAGAGTTCTGAGCAGCTCCACCGGCAACACCTCTGCATCGCCGTCAGCCGCGTAGGCCGGCGCCACCAGTCCTGCCGTCACCCCCGTACCGAGACTCGCGGTCTTCTCGCTGGTCTGCGGCGGGAGGTAGTCATCCAGATTCAGCGCATCGACATCCAGATCAAAGGTGATCTGCGAGGCATCGAAGGAGGAGCCGAGACGTCCGTTGATGGTGGTGTCATCCAGTGCCATCACCAGGTTGGTCAGCTGTACCTGTGACAGATCGCCCTTGAGCGGGCTGGAGAATGCCAGCGAGGTCAGTGCATCGCCGCGTGCCGTCTGCGGTGCCTGCATGCCGACCCGCGTCATCCACGCCTTGGGTGACAGCGGGGCCAGCTTGAACTGCCCGCTGTAGCTCAGCGCCTCGCCCGTGATGTCACTGGCCTTGAGCGCCCCGCTCAGACGCAGGTCACTGCCCGAGGTCAGCAGCAGATCGGAGAGCGTCGCGGTGCCTTCGGCAAGATCCGCTTCCGCCCCGAAGGTCGCCTTCACCGGCAGCGCCTTCTCTCCCAGCGACGGTTCGTTGAGCGAGGCATCCAGCTCCCCACCCTCGATGCGATAGCGCTGCTGCTCGGTATCCAGTGTCAGGGTATCGATCTCCAGCGCCAGCTGCTGGGACTGCTCGCTCAACGACGGCATGCTGGTGGCGGTATCCAGGCTGATGCCGGTCAGGACATGGCGACCGTTCTGAAGGTCCAGCGCCACCTTGCCGTCCAGATTGATGGTGCTGCGCAGCTCAGGCTCACGCCCCTCCGCCACGAAGGACAGCTCCACCGGGAACGCCTTGGTCGGGCTGACGTTGCTGGAGCTCAACGCCAGCTCATTGAGCGTCATGTCGAGACCGCTGGCAGCATCCTGGTAGGTGATCTGCCCATTGGTGACCTGAATCGAGGCGATATCGAGATTGACGGCCATGCCTTCAGCGCCATCGCTGACACCGGCATCTCCCTGCGTCTCATCGGCCATGGCGACACCGGCACTCTTGGCGGGAGGCAGGGCCTTGTCCGCCGCACCGCTCTCGGCGGCATCGGCAGCATGCTGCAACAGACTCTCCCAGTTGCCTCGCCCGTCAGCGTCTCGCTTGAGGTCCAGTTTCAGGCCATCGAGGAACACGCCCTCGACCTCCACCTCACCGCTCAGCAAGGGCGCGAAGGACACCCCGACTTCGGCACGCTTGAAGGAGGCGAAGGGTGTCTGGTCGTGAGCCTGCTCCGGCAGCCAGGTCTGGGCGTCCTCGACACTGACGCCCAGACGCGGGTAGAACGACCAGTCCAGCGGACCGTTCAGGGCCAGCTCCAGCCCCGCCTGGTCCTTGACCGCCTTGACCAGACGCGGCTTGAGATCATTCGGGTCGAGGAAGGTGGTGACATAGATCACCCCCGCCACCACGACCAGCGCCAGTACTCCGACGATGGCCAGCAAGGCCCTGAACAGTGCTTTCATCTGCGTCCTCCCTTTGACACGATGAGATGTCCGGGCTGCCTTCGCTCCTGAAGGCATTGCCCGGCACGTGTGAATGATCCCGATTGTCGCACCTGAGGGCGCGAACGTGCGCCCGATGCCAGACGCCAGCGTCAACGTTCACCTGCGGTGGACAGGCCCCGGCGTCATCAGTTCCTGTCACGCCGGTCCAGCCGTCAGCTTTCGCTATCTGTCTGGGCCAGCACGAAGCCTTGCTGCTCGGCATCCTTCACGTAACCGAGCCGCGACAGCAGAAGCTCGTCAGCCAGCGTCAATCCTTGATCCGGCACGACCAGCAGGCGCTCACGCGCCGCCGCTTCCAGCGACATCAATGCCATCAGGCGCGTTCCCACCCCGCGTCGACGGGTGCTCTTGCGCACGCAGCAATGACGGATGCGCCATGCCCTTCCATCGTCCTCGCACAGCAGGGCGCCGATATGGCGATCATTGAAGAAGGCGGTGCAGAAGCGATGACCGGTCTCCAGGCTGGCCTGAATGAACTCATCCGGCGCGAGTGGCAGGCGTTCACCGGGGGCTTCGTGATAGATGCGTGACAGGTCGATGCGCACTTGCTCATCGGCCTGCCAGCGTGCGTGATCGATCATCTGAAGAGTGACCGGCATGGTGAGATCCTCGCCCGCGATATGAATGCCCGCCATTGTAGCGGATGCCGTTGTCCTTTCTCTATAATGACGGGCTGGGCAGGCAAGGACGACGCGTCTGCCATCGATCAGTGACCCGCAACCTCGACAACGTCACTGGATCACGCTTTCACTTGCGACATCACATGACAACAACCACATGATGCGCACTTCCCGGCCGGACTGGACATACGCCTCTCACACCCAGGCCCCAGACTGCGCCAGACCTCATCAGCCCCGAAGCCGCGGTGAGGTCACCGACCGCTGGAGAGACATCATGGCAGAGCGTATCGCCGAGGTTCATCGCAACACCTCGGAAACCAAGATTCGGGTTCGCATCAATCTGGACGGCGAAGGCAAGCTGAGCGCCAACACCGGCGTGCCCTTCCTCGAACACATGATGGACCAGATCGCCCGTCACGGCGTGATCGACATCGACGTCGACTGCGACGGTGATCTGCACATCGACGACCACCACACCGTCGAGGACATCGGCATCACTCTCGGCCAGGCCTTCGCGCAGGCGCTCGGCAACAAGGCCGGCATCCGCCGCTACGGCCATGCCTACGTGCCGCTGGACGAAGCCCTGTCACGCGTGGTGATCGACTTCTCCGGTCGCCCGGGCCTGTTCATGCAGTGCGAGTTCACGCGCGGCAACATCGGGCGTTTCGATACGCAGCTGTTCTGGGAATTCTTCCAGGGCTTCGTCAACCATGCCGGCGCCACGCTGCACATCGACAACCTCAAGGGCTTCAATGCCCACCACCAGGCGGAGACCATCTTCAAGGCCTTCGGCCGTGCCGTGCGCATGGCGGTGGAAGAGGACGAGCGCATGGGAGGCCGCATCGCCTCCACCAAGGGCTCGCTGTAAGCGTCGTGACGCGCGGCCAGAGGATGTGTCGCCAGCCATTGCCGCTTGCCGGGCACCGGGTGGCACTTCCTCTGCATGAACATCCAATGCCGGAGTCCCCTCCGGCCTGCGGGAGAAAGACATGACGATTGCCGTCATCGACTATGGCATGGGCAACCTGCACTCCGTCGCCAAGGCACTTGAGCATGTGGCTGACGAGAATGTCGTGATCACCAGTGACCCGCGCGCCATCCGTGGTGCGACCCGCGTGGTGCTGCCCGGTCAGGGCGCCATCCGCGATTGCATGGGCGAGCTTGAGCGCGCCGAACTGCGCGGGCTGGTCGGCGAACTGCTGAGCAACCACAGCAAGCCGCTGCTGGGCGTGTGTGTCGGTCAGCAGATGCTGATGGAGCGCAGTGAGGAGAACGGTGGCATCGATTGCCTCGCCTACTTCAAGGGCGACGTGAAGCGCTTTGATGACAAGCAGCTGGACGAGCACGGCCAGCGTCTCAAGGTGCCGCACATGGGCTGGAACCACGTCGCCCATACCCAGGGCCATGCGCTGTGGGAAGGCATCGAGGACAACTCGCGCTTCTACTTCGTGCACAGCTTCTATGTCTCGGCTGCCGAGCGCTCACAGGTCTTCGGCGCCACGCATTACGCCGGTGCCGAGGCGCACGTCGCCATCGGTGAGGGCAGCCTGTTCGCGGTGCAGTTCCACCCGGAGAAGAGTGCGGCCGCCGGCCTCAAGCTGCTCGAGAATTTCGTCCGCTGGCAGCCCTGAGGGCTCACCTGCGTGACCGTCGGTGCCTGCCCTGCGAGTCGGGCGCCGATTCATCCGCCTTCGATATACCGACGACAATTCAGGCGTGCCAAGACACGCCGAGAGGACACCCGACATGCTGGTAATCCCCGCGATCGATCTCAAGGACGGTCAGTGCGTACGCCTGAAGCAAGGCCGCATGGAAGACTCCACCAACTACGGCGATGACCCGCTGGCCATGGCCGCGCGCTGGGTCGAGGCCGGTGGTCGCCGCCTGCATCTGGTCGATCTCAACGGTGCCTTCGAAGGCAAGCCGGTCAATGGTGACGCCGTGACACGCATCGCCCGCGCCTACCCGGAGCTGCCGATCCAGATCGGCGGTGGCATCCGGGATGCCGCGACCATCGAGCACTATCTGGAAGCCGGCGTCGGTCAGGTCATCATCGGCACCAAGGCCGTGAAGGAACCGGCCTTCGTCGCCGAGATGTGCCGCGCCTTCCCGGGCCGCATCATCGTCGGTCTCGATGCGCGTGACGGCTTCGTGGCCACCGATGGCTGGGCCGAGGTCTCCACCATCAAGGCGACCGAGCTTGCCAAGCGTTTCGCCAATGACGGCGTGTCCTCCATCGTCTACACCGACATCGCCCGCGACGGCATGATGCAGGGCGTCAACATCGAGGCTACCGTGGCACTGGCCCGCGAAGGCGGCATCCCGGTGATCGCCTCCGGCGGCGTGACCAATCTGGATGACATCCGTGGCCTGGCTGAAGTGGCCGATCAGGGCATCCTCGGCGCCATCACCGGTCGCGCCATCTATGAAGGCAGCCTGGATATCGCCGAAGCACAGGCGCTGTCCGACGCCATCACCGGCCGCACGGCCTGAGGGGAGCGATCATGGCACTCGCCAAACGCATCATCCCGTGTCTGGACGTCGACGCCGGTCGCGTCGTGAAGGGCGTCAACTTCGTCGGTATCCGCGATGCCGGTGATCCGGTCGAGGTCGCCAAGCGCTACAACGAGCAAGGCGCCGACGAGATCACCTTCCTCGACATCACCGCCAGCGTCGACAACCGTGGCACCACGGTCGACATGGTGTCGCGCATCGCCGGTGAGGTCTTCATCCCGCTGACGGTCGGTGGTGGCATCCGCACCTGCGAGGACATCCGCACCATGCTGAATGCCGGCGCGGACAAGGTCTCGATCAATACCGCCGCCGTGTTCAACCCGGACTTCGTGCGTGAAGCGGCGGACCGCTTCGGCAGCCAGTGCATCGTGGTCGCCATCGACGCCAAGCGCGTCAGCGAAGGCGGCGAGACTCCGCGCTGGGAAATCTTCACTCACGGCGGGCGCAAGCCAACCGGGCTCGACGCTGTCGAGTGGGCGAAGAAGATGGTCGAGCTGGGCGCCGGTGAATTGCTGCTGACCAGCATGGACCGCGATGGCACCAAGGCCGGCTTCGATCTCGGCGTGACACGCGCCATCTCCGACGCCGTCAGCGTGCCGGTCATCGCCTCCGGTGGGGTCGGCACTCTCGACCATCTGGTGGATGGCGTGCTCGAGGGCGGGGCGGATGCGGTGCTGGCCGCCAGCATCTTCCACTTCGCCGAGTACACCATCCCGCAAGCCAAGGCCTACATGGCCGAGCGCGGCATCGAGATGCGCCTCTGAGCGATCTCCTTCGCGTCAGGCAGATACACGAACGCCGCCACTCCTCAGGGAATGGCGGCGTTCGTGTCTTCAGAGGCATTACCCGCAGGTCAGGCGACGACAGCGCTCAGGCGTAGCCCAGCTTCGCCAGTGGCGTGAGCGCCTGCTCGAGTCGCTGGTCGGCAAGTCGCAGAATATCGGCCACCAGATGCTTCTCGGCGGCGGGCAGCATCACCCGCTCGCCGACCCACAGCGCCAGCTCGGCAAGGTCATGCTGATTGCCCAGACGGGATGCTGCCTTGTCGAGCAATTCCGGCTCACGACGACGCCCACGACTCGGTGACTCGAGTTCACGCCCTGCCGTCTCCCCCAGCGCCGCATGCGCCAGTGCCAGCTGGAACCTGCGGTACTTGATCCACTTGCGCAGCCGGTGGGACGTCTCGATCTCCCGCTTGCTGATCACCCGCGCCGCCAACTTGTGGAGGCGGTGACGACTGAATTCCAGTCCGGCCGTGAGCTCCTCCCCCGTCAGCGGAGCGGCCTGCCAGGCGGCCATCTCGTCGCTCAGCAGCCGTTTCAGAGGTGCATGATCCAGCTCCGCCACCGACTCGCTCAATGCGGCACTGATCAGCCCCGGACGCAGCGCATCCAGCAGACGCTGGCTACGCTCATCCACCCAGGCATAGGCGCGCGCATGCGTCTTGCGCAGCATGCGCGCCTCACGCGGGCCGGCCAATGCCCTGGCGATGGCGCGCGGACGCGCCTGATGCTCACTCACCGCCGCCTTGCCCAGTGACTCACGGCGCAGTTGCCACCAGCCCCGCAGCTGCTTGCAGTCGACGCGCAGCGCATGGACCTCCTGCGCGGTGAGCGTCGCCTGCGCCAGATGCTGCTGCATTGACTCGAGATGCGCGAGGATCAGGCCATTCAAGGGATCAACGCCTGTGCGGGAAAGCATCTGACTCGTCTTGCCCATCTGTCTCTCCAAGGGAATGGCCTGGCTGCCAGTGTCAGCCGGGCAGGCTCGCTCACCCGGTCTTCCGGGGGCTCATTCCTGCAAGGATAGCCCCAGATTGCTGACATCCTCGTTACGCCCCAGCCGCTTGAGCGCTCGCCAGTCATCACGCTCAAGACGCGGAGCCTCGACACTCTCCAGCACGGCGTCCTGGAAGTCGCGCTCATCGACCATCAGCGGATGTTCGCGAATCATGGCTTCCAGCGCTTCCTGCTCGATGCCCTCACCGGCCTGCAGGTCGATCAGCGCGCGAACGCCATCGGCGGACAGGCGACTGACCTTGAGCGCGGCTTCCGGCTCCTCACTGATCAGCACATCGATGCAGGCGGTCAGCGCCATGACGGCTTCCAGTGCACGGCGCGCACCGAAGCTGTCGTCATGCTCGTCGGGCTCGAAGGCCGTGACCTTCTCGGCCTGCAGCGAGAAATCGATCTTGGCATCGCGGACGCGCAGCTGCTCCCAGACGAGGTCCAGCAGCTTGCGCAACTCGCGCGTGGTCTCCAGCGCGCTGGCGGTACCATTGGCCTCGGCGTAGAAGCCGGCATTGGGCAGGAGTCGCTCGGTCAGCGTTGCCATGAAGGCGGTACGGCGAACGGGGGCCAGCGCTTCCAGACGCGCGCGGAAACCGGGAACAGGCTGAGTCATGTCGGCTCTCTTCTCACTTCACTTTTCAAAGAGGCGGGGCACATGTCGGGAGGGGAAACCCGCCAGCCGACAGCCCGCCACAGATGGCATGGGACATGCGTTAGGGTAGCGCACTCAGGCGGTCTGACGAACGAGACTTTGCCGCGGCGAGATTCACGGCCACAAACATTCTCTGGGCACGCGGCCGACAGCATCGAACAGCACGCCTTCGCTGCGCAGTTTCTCCCGCTGACGCACCGCGCCACCGTGGTCGGTGACCTTGAGCGAGGCATTGATCACCCGATGCCAGGGCAATTGATGGCCATCCGGCAGATGGCGCATGGCCGAACCGACCATGCGTGCGGTGGCGCCATCGGTCATGCTGGCGATTCGCCCGTAGGTCGTGATTCGCCCTGCCGGAATCTGCGCCACCACGGTGTATATCTGCTCGAGCAGTTCAGCACGCATCACGCTCCCCCCTGTTTGTGATCAAGCTCATCCAGCACGATACCTCCACCTGCGCGCTGCGCAATGGCGGGCATCAGGGGCACACGAGCGCAGACCTCGGGTCTTTACGCTGCCAGATGGCTGACGCATGATGACGCCATGCACCTTTACTTCATACATCAAGGCCTTATCCCCGACGCAGCGCCTCACTCAGCGACTGATGCCCTGCCACGATCACAAGGCTGGCAGGACTCCGTACGCCTGAGCGACTGGCTTGTCGGCATGGGCCACAGCTACAACACCAGCTTCCCGCTGGATGGCGAGACGCTCCCCGGCATCGACGATTTCCAGGCGCTGGTGATCCTGGATGGCCCTCAGCCATTGTCAGGTGCCGAGAGCGCCCAATCACAGCCACTGCGCCTGCAGCGCAAGCTGATTCGCCGCGCGCTCAACAGCAACCGTCCCGTACTGGGCATCGGGCTGGGCGCGCGCCTCATCGCCGAGCAACTCGGCGCCATCGTGTCTCCGGCCGTGGTGCCGCAGCGTCGCTGGGCCACGCTCACGCGCAGTGACGAGTGTCCCGTGGGACTGCCTGCCGAATTCGAGACGCTGCTGTGGCATGAGGAGATCTGTGGCCTGCCGGAGGATTGCGAGCTGCTGGCCAGCGGTGAGCATACCCCGATCGCCGGATTCAGCTGGGATGCTGGCCGGGTGCTGGCGCTCAACTTCCATCCCCATCTGGATGCCGGCGCAACGCGTGACCGTCTCCGGCATCACCCCGCCCCGAATGAGGGACGCGGAGTGCAGTCAGAAGACACGCTGCTGGAAGACCCGAAGCGCTTTGATCGGCAGGCCGCCCTGCTGGACCGCCTGCTGGTGGACTGGCTCGACGCCTGAGGCGCTCCCGGGCGGCGCTGGGGCCCTACGACGACTCAGCGCTGCCAGCGATGCGTGGCGCTCCAGTCACGCACGAAGGCGAGCGTGTTGTCCCAGTCGCCGACATGCAGGAAGGTACGCTCGTGCTTCTCGAGCTGATAACGGTACATGGGGTCGTAGTATTCGCTGAGCAGCGGGGCCAGCCAGCCCTCATGGGCAGTGGGATTGCCGCGCTTGTGTTCGCGGAAGGCGATGTCCTGCATGCGAATCAGGCGCGCCAGACGTGCACTGCCCAACCGCTTGCGCAGACGCAGCAACGCCTGACGCAGCTGACGCTGCAGCAGTGCCCAGCCAAGGAAGTCACCATAGTGCCCGCTGTAGGTGGCCCACAGCCCTTCGATGTAGTCCTTCTGAATCTGCACCAGTCGCCAGTCCAGTGGCATCTCGACTCTCACCAGCGGGGCAGCCTCCATCGCGCGCCATGCCTGCAGCGGAATGTTGACGCTGCCGATGAAGCGCGACTCATCTTCCATGACGGTGGGCGCGTCCGCGGCCAGTGACAGCATCTCGGCGCTGATGCGATGCTCGAAGTCGATCTGGCTCGGTGCCGGGAAGGGGTGACGGCCGAAGGCCGAGCCCTTGTGGCGCGCGCAGCCTTCCAGGTCGATGCCATTGTCGAGCGCATGGATCAGCTCGGTCTTGGCGCAGCCGGTCAGGCCCCCGATCAGCAGCATCGGGGCCTGCTCGACGCGCTCATCGATATGCTGGCAAAGCTGCTGACGCATGGCCTTCCAGCCCCCGGCGATCCGCGGGCGCTCGATGCCTGCCTCCTTCAACCATTGCTGGCTGAGCTGAGAGCGCATGCCGCCCCGGAAGCAGTAGAGAACCGCCTCGGGATGGCGCTCGACGTGCTCGACCCAGGCACGAATCCTGGCGCGCTTGATCCCGCCACTGACCAGCTGATGACCCAGATGCACCGCCGACTCCGGGCCGACCTGCTTGTACTGCAGACCGACCCGGTGACGTTCCTCGTCATCCATCAGCGGAAGGTTGACGGCCCCCGGCAGGGAGCCGGCCGCAAATTCGATCGGTGCACGCACATCGATCAGCGGACGGCCATCGCGAATCAGATCGCAGCTGGCCGCCACGGTGGGCAAACTCATGGGCATCTCTCGACTGGAAAACTGAAATGAGGCAATGGCCGTCAACTCGCACCCGGCACATCGATGGCAGGCATTCTATCGCATGCACGACATGGCCCCCAGCCTTGCCGTCTCGCGTGCCGCCAACTCTCGCCCTGTCAGCTGCCGCACCACCCGCTCAGGCCAGCGGCGGCGTCAGGCGAATGCCCTGGCTCGGGCCGATGCTGTCAGGGCCGAACAGCGGGCAGGACGCACATGCGGCCGGCTCGCCGTCGTGTGGCCGATGCGCCTCGGACACTGCCTCGCGCAGCGCGGCAATGGCCGCCTCGGCAGTATGAAAGTAGTGCTCATCCCCCATGCGCTCAAGGAAGCCTCCGCGCTCCATCACTTCCAGCGCGTAGCGTCGGAAGCCGCACATGCTCAGGCTGCCGCCGGCATCCTGTAGGCGGCGCTGCTCGATCTCGAGCATCTCGGCCCCCGCGATGTCGATGAAATTGCAGCCGGTGCCGAGCAGGATGACGTGCTTGCCGGTATAGCGCGCCAGCTTGCGCTGGACGTGGTCCACCGCGCCGAAGAACAGCGAGCCATCCACTCGCAGGATGACGACCTCACGGCATTGGGTCAGCTGGTAGCGCTCGGCATTGCGCACGCCCAGCTCCGGGTGTTCGGGGTCCGGTGCCATTTCCACCAGACGTGGACGCGAGGTGCGATTCAGATACAGCACCAGCGAGACCAGCACGCCGGCGAAGATGGCGAACTCAAGCGGCAGCAGCAGCGTGGCGAGGAAGGTGATCACCAGTACCACCGCTTCCTCGCGGCTGACGGTGAGAATCTGACGGATATGACTGAATTCGATCAGGTTGGCGGCGATCACCATGATCAGGCCCGCCATGGCGGGCAATGGCAGCCAGGCCGTGACATTCGGCACCAGCAACAGCACCGCCAGCACGATCAGAGCCGCGATCATCACCGACAGCGGCGTGCGGGCGCCGGCATCGTAGTTGGCCCCTGAACGAGTGAAGGAGCCGGAGCCGGCGAAGCACGAAAAGAAGCTGCCGACCAGATTCGACAGCCCCTGGCCGATGAACTCCTGATTGCCATCGATGCGCTGATGCGAGCGTACCCCGATGGCGCGGGCGATGGAGACCGCCTCGATCAGGCCGAGAACCGCCAGCGCAACGGCCGCACCGCCCAGCGAGCGCAGGGTGTCAAACCCCAGTGGCGGCAGAGAAAGCGGCGGCAGGCTGCCGGAGAGGGCCCCCACCATCGGGATGCCTGCCTCGCTGCCACCCAGCAATGCCGCAACCCCGCAACCGACGGCCATCGCGACCAGCATCCACGGCAGTCTGCGATTCACCCGCCGCACCAGCAAGGCACTGGCGAGCGTACTGAGGCCGGTGATCAGGGTCGCCCACGAGGTGTCTTCCAGGTGCCCAAGCAATGCCCACCAGGTGCCGAGGAAGCTCGAGGCATCTCCCAGCGCGATACCGAACAGATGCTTGAGCTGACTGGTGGCGATCAATACGCCGGCACCGGCGGTGAAGCCGATCACCACGGTATGCGAGATCAGATTGACCAGCGCCCCCATGCGCAGCAGCCCGAGTGCGAGCTGGATGATGCCGACCATGCAGGTCAGCGCCAGCACCAGCGGCAGGTATTCCGGACTGCCGGGGGTGGCCAGGGTCGAGACGGTACCGAAGACCACCATCGAGATGGCGGCGGCCGGCCCGCTGACCATATGACGCGAGCAGCCGAAGAGTCCGGCGATGATCGCGACCACGATGGCGGCATAGAGTCCATGCGCCGGGGGCAACCCCGCGATCAGCGCGTAGGCCACCCCCTGAGGCAGTACCAGCACCGCACCGCTCAGCCCGGCGATCAGGTCCGCGCGCGCATCTCTCGGCGACAGCTGGCGCATCCAGCCCAGAAACGGCAGCAGGCGTGACAGGCGGTATGCCGTGGCACTCGACGTGGCAGAGGCATCATCGGCAGGCTGGCGTGGCGGTGGATTGTCAGCGGGCAAGAAGTGCCTCCATGAAGGTGCGTGGGCTGCGGGAGAGGCCATCGCCTCCGTGAAGAAACGATGCCGGGGCCGGGCGTGGCGACGTCCGGCCCCGGCAAGTCTATCCCTGAATACGCTGATGAAACAGCGTGTCAGCGAACCGTACTCGCCGGCCCGGGGCTCCCTTTGTCGGTAGCGATACCGGCGACAATCGTGGCGCGCTGCCAATCCGGACTGGCCATGGCCGGCATGAGCAGTGACAATGCACCCTCCTGACACCGCTGCGGACCCTGACGCCATGACCACCGACGCTACGCCTGCTGACACCACCTCTTCCACCCCGTCGGCCGGCTATACGCCTGCACTTGAGGTCAGTGAGGCCGAGGCCATCGAGACCACCCGCCAGTGGGTCGAGACGCACATCATCGCAGACAATCTATGCCCATTCGCGGCACGTGAAGTGGCGCGCAACAGCGTCCAGTACGCCGTCATCCCCGGCGCGGGACTCGAGCGTTGCCTGCAGGCACTCGGCGATGAACTCCTCAACCTCGATGCCAATCGCGATGCCGAAACCACCCTGGTGATCTTCAAGGATGGCTTCCGCGACTTCGATGCCTATCTGGAGCTGCTGGATTACGCTGAGGCACTGCTCGAGATGCAGGGCTATGAGGGCATCTATCAGCTGGCCAGCTTCCATCCGGACTATGTCTTCGAGGATACCGAGGAAGACGACGCCGCGAACTACACCAACCGCTCGCCCTTCCCGATGCTGCACCTGCTGCGGGAAAGCTCGGTCGAGGCGGCGATCAATGCCTATTCGGGGGATGTGGAAGAGGTGCCGGCGCGCAACGAGGCGCTGATGCGCGAGCGTGGCGCCGAACAGCTGGTCGCACGCCTAAAGGCCTGCGCTCACGCCGCCCGTCAGGCTGACAGCCAGGACTGACATCACGCCCAGTGGCAATCCCATATGCACAAGGCCAGCCGCGAGGCTGGCCTTGTGCGTTTCAGGCGGAATGTCACTGGAAGGCTTGCGCGTGGCAGCTGCCGGCAGCCATCACAGGGCTTCCAGCGCCTGGGACAACTTGTCGACCGCGACGATCGTCATGCCCTTGGGCGGATTCTTGGGGGCATTGCCCTTGGGCACGATGGCGCGCGTGAAGCCATGCTTGGCGGCCTCGACGATGCGCTCCTGCCCACTGGGCACCGGGCGGATCTCGCCGGACAGGCCGACCTCACCGAACACCACCAGTTCACGCGGCAGCGGGCGGTTCTGCAGACTGGATACCACCGCACACAGCACCGCGAGGTCGGCGCTGGTCTCGAGTACCTTGACCCCGCCCACCACGTTCAGGAAGACATCCTGATCGCCGGTGAACAGACCGCCGTGCTTGTTGAGCACGGCCAGCAACATCGAGAGTCGGTTACCATCCAGACCGACCGCGACGCGCCGGGGATTGCCCAGCGGCGAATCATCCAGCAACGCCTGGACCTCGATCAGGATCGGCCGAGTCCCTTCCCAGACCACCATCACCAGGCTGCCGGAGGATTGCTCCTCGCTGCGTGACAGGAAGATCGCACTGGGGTTCTTCACCTCTTTCAGGCCAAGCTCGACCATGGCGAACACGCCCAGCTCGTTGACCGCGCCGAAGCGGTTCTTCTGTCCGCGCAGGGTGCGAAAGCGCGAATCACCGTCCCCTTCCAGCAACAGGGAGGCATCGATCATGTGCTCCAGCACCTTGGGGCCGGCCAGCGAGCCATCCTTGGTCACGTGCCCGACCAGCAGCAATACGGTGTTGGTCCGCTTGGCGAAACGCGTCAACGCCGCGGCGGACTCACGCACCTGCGAGACGCCCCCCGGCGCGGAGGACAGATCCTCAAGATGCATGGTCTGGATGGAATCGATGATCAGCACTTCCGGCTTCTCGCGCTCGGCGGTGGCCAGAATCGTCTCGACACTGGTCTCGGCCAGCATCTTGAGTCCCTGGGTCGGGAGCTGCAGTCGATGGGCACGCATCGCCACCTGCGACAGCGACTCTTCACCGGTGACATAAAGCGAACGCTTGTGCTGTGCCAGCTTGCAGGCGGTCTGCAGCAGCAGCGTCGACTTGCCGGCACCGGGATGCCCGCCGAGCAATACGGCGGAGCCAGGCACCAGACCGCCGCCAAGCACGCGATCAAACTCACCGAAGGTCGAGGAGAAGCGCGGCACTTCGGCCAGCGAGACGTTGGACAGATCCGTCACGTTGTCACTCAGCGTGCCGGCATAGCCGCCTCTGGCGCTGGTGGCGCCACGTGACGCCCCGCCAGTGCTGATGCCCCCGGCAGCCGGCGCAGCCCCCGGCAATACCGTGGCACCGACCCGAATCTCCTGCAGGGTATTCCACTCGCGACAGCCGCTGCACTGCCCCTGCCACTTCGAGAATTCGCTACCGCACTCGGTACATACGAAGGCGCTCTTTGCTTTCGCCATCAGACCATCCTGTCAGGGAGTAATGATTTCAGACCACGTCGCCCGGCATGGCACCCATGCCCCGCATCGCCCGATGGCACCAGGCAGGGGCGCTCGATGCGAACGTCCGACACGGATGCCAGACACAAGCAAGGCGGCTTGCGCCGCCTTGCTGTCACCTCACGCGTGCATGACACGCGGTGGCATCACTCGCGCTTGAGACGCAGTGTCTCGCCGTTCTGGAAGCGGCGCTTCTGCGGGTCGACCAGTTCCAGTGTCTGGGGGTCCAGACGCAGGAAGTAGTAGGTCTGGCCCTCGCCATTCGGCGTCAGCTCATAGACGGTGGCATTCGGGTCGGTCACCGTACCTGACAGCACATCCCACTGCCCCTCGTAGTGCTCCGGCGCAGGCTGCTGCGGATGATCGCGATAGGTGGCATCGAGACTGAAGGTACGCGCTTCCGGGACAGCATCTTCCGCTCCCTTGAGACGCACATCGAGGTCAATGCCCGTGCAACGACGACACGGCAGGGTGCCCTTGTAGACGGCAACCTGCTCGCTGGCTGTCTCGGTGGCGTCATTGGCAGCGGCACCATCCGTCGTCTGGGCCGTTGATGCGCACCCGGCGAGACCGACCATCAGCGCGGCTCCCACCATCAGAGTCCTGATCTGCATTGAATCCTCCTTAAGGCGATGATTCGATAGCAGCGTCAGCGCTATCGACGGCGAGCGGCCCGACTGCCTCGACAGACGGACCGCTCACGAGCTTCCACGCTCAAGAATAGCGGGTATCAGCCCCGTGAGGCCACCCCCGATGGCGTTTATCGAACGCCATTCGCTAAATCATGTCGGCCTCAGCCACGGCGATCATGCCCGTTGTCGAGGAAGGGATAATCGGTGTAGCCCTCGGCACCGCCACCGTAGAAGGTATCAGGATCCTGCTCGTTGAGCGGCGCATCCAGACGCAGACGTTCGACCAGGTCCGGATTGGCGATATAGGGGCGCCCGATGGCGACGGCATCCGCAATGCCCTCGTCGATGATGCGTGCCGCACGCTCCCCGTCGTAATGACCGCAGAAGATCAGCGCGCCCTTGACGCGCTCCCGCAGTGCGCGGCGGAAGTCATCGGTGAACTTGACGTCGCCGCCGGCCCAGTCCGGCTCGTTGACGTGCACGTAGGCAATGCCACGTCTGGAGAGCTGGTCTGCCATGTAGAAGGCCATCTCTTCCGGCTCGTCATCGGTGAGACCGAAGATCTCGATGAAGGGCGTCAGACGAATGCCGGTGCGCTCCGGCCCGAAGACCTCGGCGACGGCATCGACGACTTCCAGTGTCAGGCGCGCACGATTCTCGACCGAACCACCGTACTGGTCGGTGCGCTGGTTGGTACCGGTCGCCATGAACTGGTTGAGCAGATAGGCGTTGGCGGCATGCACCTCGATCATGTCAAAGCCGGCACGCTTGGCGCGCACGGCAGCCTGACGATAGTCCTCGACCAGCTGGGGGATTTCCTCCGTCTCCAGCGCACGCGGCGTGCTGGTGGGGTGGCGACCACTGCTGCCATCCTCGAACTCGACGAAGCACTGGGCGCCTTCACCACGCAGGGCGCTGGGCGCGACCGGTGGCTGGCCATCCGGCTGCACCATCTCGTGCGAGACACGCCCGACATGCCACAGCTGAAGCGCCATGCGTCCACCCTTGGCGTGCACTGCCTCGACGACGCCCTTCCAGCCGGCTTCCTGCTCATCCGTCCAGATACCCGGCGTGTAGACGTAACCACGCGCGGTCGGCGAGATGTTGGTCGCCTCGCTGATGATCAGGCCGGCGCCGGCACGCTGTCCGTAGTAGACCTCCTGAAGCTCACCGGGAATGCTGTCCGGCGTGCGCGCTCGGGTCAGTGGCGCCATCAGGATACGATTGGGCAGGGTGAGATCACCGAGCGTGACCGGATCAAGCAGGGTGTCGGCGTACGGGGCCTTGGTGTTGGCAGTCATCGGTGCTCCTTGAGTCTCTGATCTTTCGCCAGCCGCCGCTTCGGGCGAACCGGGCGGGCATGCCAGTGACATGCGGTGCGCCAGCTGATGCTTCAAGCGCACGCGGTGCATGAGAATAATGCTGGGATGGCAACAATGCGCCAGGTCGCGCCACGCGGCATCCTCGCGACTCATGCGAGAGCCTGCCGATGCTTGTACCGCGACGATCCAGCGGGCAACATGAAACCTATCCATGACACGGGTCATGCACTGTCACCAGCGGCGAGAAATCATGAGCAAGTACTGGAGCCCACAGGTCCACGACCTGACCCCCTACGTCCCCGGCGAACAACCGCGTGAGCAGCTGATCAAGCTGAACACCAATGAAAACCCCTACCCGCCGGCCCCGGCCGTGGAACAGACGCTGCGCGAGTTCAATGCCTCTGACCTGCGTCGCTACCCGGACCCGAGTTCCAGCTCGCTGCGCGCCGCCCTGGCCGAGACCTTCCATGTGGCCGCAGAGGAAGTCTTCGTCGGCAATGGCTCCGACGAGGTGCTGGCGCTGGCCTTCCAGGCCTTCTTCCGTCAGGACAAGCCGCTGCTGTTGCCCTCCATCAGCTACAGCTTCTATCCGGTCTACTGCCGCATGTATGGCATCGAATCACGCAGCATCGCGCTGACCGACAACTGGGAAGTCGATCTCGAAGCCTTCGGCAGTGACAATGGCGGCATCATCTTCGCCAACCCCAATGCCCCGACAGGCCATGGCCATGGCCGCAAGGCGATTGCCGCGCTGCTGGAGCGCAACCCGCAGAGCGTGGTGCTGGTAGATGAGGCTTACGTGGATTTCGGGGGGGAAAGCGCCATCCCGCTGATTCATCAGTATCCGAATCTGGTCGTGTCGGGCACTTTCTCGAAGTCGCGTAGCCTGGCGGGCATTCGCCTTGGCTATGCCGTGGCCTCGCGGGAGCTGATCGAGGGCCTGGAGCGCGTGAAGGACTCCTTCAATTCCTACCCCATCGATCGTCTGGCCGAGCAGGTCGGCGTCGCCGCGCTGAGTGATCCCGCCTATTTCGATGAGTGCCGCACACGCGTCATCACTACCCGTGAGCAGACGCGCGATCGCATGGCCGCATTGGGCTTCGAGATCCTGCCGTCACAGACCAACTTCGTGCTGGCGACTCACCCGACCCATGATGCCGGCAAGCTGTTCATCGGCCTTCGCGAGCAGGGCATCCTGGTGCGCCACTTCAACACCGATGCGCTACGCGACCATCTGCGCATCAGCATCGGTACCGATGCCGAGATGGACAGCCTGATCGAAGCCCTGGAAACCCTGTGTCGTTGAGATAGCGCACAGAATGACCCGTGATGGGTTCAATGAAAGAAGGCGCCCACTGGGCGCCTTCTTTCATCAGGACGTCACTCGGGCATTCGCCACCGAAGACTCTCAGCAGGAGCAACCATATGACAACGGAACGTCCCACCATGGCGTCAAGTGCCACTTCGACAGCGCGCCTGCCTTTGACGCGCGTGCATCACGTGGCACTCATCACCGCTGATTACCCACGCGCCAGGCGCTTCTATCTCGAGGTCATGGATGCGCAGGTGATCCACGAGGCCTATCGTGAAGCCCGCGACAGCTACAAGCTCGACCTGCGCTTGCCGGGCGGTATCCAGCTGGAGCTGTTCTCCTTCCCGTCACCGCCTGAGCGCCCAAGCTATCCGGAAGCCTGTGGGCTGCGTCATCTGGCGCTGGCAACCGAGGACATTGACACCTGTGTCGAGCTGCTGATCGCCCGTGGCGCCACGCCAGAGCCGATACGTGTCGATGAATACACCGGTGCCCGCTTCACCTTTCTGGCAGACCCTGACGGTACGCCCATCGAGCTCTACGAAGTCTCGCCCTGATGTGATGGCGCGCTGAAACTTCACTGGCTCTGAAGACAAAAGGCCCCTGTCGCAAATTCGACAGGGGCCTTTTGTGGCATATGCACGTTGCTCACGCGGAGCTTTCCTCTCGCTCTTTTCTTTCGCCCACTGCTATTTCGCACGCAGGACTTTCTGGGCAACTTCTCCGAGCACGACTTTTCCTGAGCACCACTTTTTCCGTGCACAAAGAGAACCGCCCCTGCAGCAA
>NZ_JAQJIO010000016.1:0-52486 GCF_027947415.1 Cobetia sp. MMG027 | reverse complement strand
GCCCCCGCCCGCCCCCCCCCCCGCCCCCCCCGCCCCCCCCCCGCCCCCCCGCGCCCCCCCCCCCCCCCCCCCCCCCCCGCCCCCCCGGGGGGGGGGCCGGTTCTCTTTGTGCGCGGAAAAAGTGGCACGAAAGAGAAGAGAGACAAAGGAAGGACTGCGTCGTGCTTGCCAGGGGAAGCCGTAGACGGGGAGCAGAGTTCCAGGGAGTCGCAGGGGGCAAGAGAGCAAGAGGGTGTGGAAACCTCGCTGTACGATTCCTCAGGGTATTCACATCGTGTCGACTGTCGGGGTGATGCACGTGAGCGCCGTGAGGCTCGCATGAGTCCGTTGTTTCCGAGAGCGGAGGAAGTGCTATGGCGGCTTCTCTTTATCGAGCGTCAAGCGTCGCGGGTTGCGCACCTCGGAGTTGCTCGACTTTTTCTTCATCAGGGTGAACTAAAGCGTCATGCCAGACTCTGAGTAGGTGAGTTTCGACGTTCCCTTGCTTAGAAACTTGTCTGTGCTATCCCATCAGCAGACTTTTTGAGATATGGCACTCCTGCCTTGCAGTCGAGCAGCCAGTCCGCCGGCCACTTCCCCAGTGGCCGGTTTTTTTATGTCTGCCGTCTGGCTCCTTGCCTTGCAGGCATGAAAAAGCGGCCGGATGAGTGATCATCCGGCCGCTCTGGTATCTGATGGAGTCCTCAGTGTGAAGACCGCATCAGGGAGGGAGGAGCTGTTTAGCTGTTCTGCTCGATACCCTGAATGTACCAGTCTGCACCATCGCGCAGCTCACGGACCAGGTGCCAGGTCTCGTTGAACTCGTTCTGCTCGCCATTCTCGTCGAGCACGCCGTGGAACAGCACTGTCGCTTCCGCCTGCTTGCCGATTTCCTGCACGCTGCCCAGTTCAGCGAACAGACGCACGACTTCGGTACGGTTGTTGGCTGGCTGCTGAGCGCGTTCTTCGCGCAGCATGTTGTAGAGCTCCGGCGTCACGTATTCCTGGATGCGCGGCAGGTCATTGTTGTCCCAGGCGCGTTGCAGGGTCATGAAGTGCTCCTTGGCACCACCGAGGAATTGTTCCTTGTCGAACCAGGCAGGCTCACTGACGGGAGCTCCGCCGCCCAGCCCTGCACCGATACCGCCAGCAGGCGCCAGCGACTCGCCCTGCTCCTGGTGCGCTTCACGTGCCTGCACGTTACGTGGCTGATCATCGTGACGGGGGGAGGCGCTACCGCTGCCTGCCGGCCCGCCGCTCGCCATGGCGGCCTTCTTGCGCGCGCTCAGGAACTTGAAGGCGATGAAGGCGATCACCGCGATGATCAGGAAGTCTGTCATGCGCAGACCATCGAAGGCGCCGCCGAAGAACAGCGATGCCAGCAGACCACCTGCCAGCAGACCTGCCAGCGGGCCGGCAAACTTGGACAGACCGCTGGAGGGCTTGGACTTCGCTGCAGTGCTGCTGTTGGTGGCCTTGTTGCTGCCAAACAGTGAGCTGGAGGATTTTCCGCTGTCAGCGGATCGTGAGTAGCTACCGAAACTCTTGCCGCCGCCGAGGCGCTTGGCCTCCGCGTGTTCGACGCTCAGACCGAAGCCGAGCAAGCCGACCATCAGCATGATGAACAGATGGCGCATGTGGGATCTCCTTGGATGCGCTAGCGTGTAAGTGGAAGCCCCATTCTAGCCCCAGAATCGACGTGGGAGGACCAATGGACGACGAAAAGTCTCAACACCTGATGGCGAGGCGGTCATTATTGTTGCTGATCGACTTTCAGGCCCGCCTGATGCCGGTACTGAGTGGCGGAACCGAAGCCATCAACAGTGCCATCTGGCTGGGCGGTATCGCCCAGGCGCTGGAAATTCCCGTGTGGCTGACGGAGCACTGTCCGGACAAGCTGGGCGAAAGTGCTCCCATGACACACTTGCTAAGCGAGCGAACCCGCTGCTTCACCAAGCGCAGCTTCAGCGCGCTGGAGGCGCAGGATTTTCGAAAGGCGCTGGAGCAGAGCGGATGTGATCAGCTGGTGGTATGTGGTGCCGAGGCGCATGTCTGCGTGATGCAGACCGTGCTGTCACTATGCGGTGCGGGGTATCGAGTGGCGCTGGTAGCTGATGGTGTCGCCAGTCGCCGCCCGCGTGAGGCAGCATTGGGAGTGACCCGCTGCGAGGCGGCGGGGGCCAGTGTCGTCAGCGCCGAGATGGTGGCTTACGAATGGCTTGGAAGCGCGGATCACGTCCTTTTCGGCGATATTCATCGCCGTTATCTCAAACCCCGGGCAGGAGAGCACCTGGCTTTCCCCGGGCTGGGTGGGTGAGTCGCAGGGCGACCTGCAAGGGCGACCTGCAAGGCGCGCGTCAGGCGCGTGCCGCGTCGGCTTCACTGCGCGTGAAGACCAGCGTATCGCCCTCTGAGGCGGCATTGGAGAAGCGGTAGCCGGCCACATCGAAGTCCTTGAGGTCCTCGGCCGTCTCGATATCGTGCTTGAGCATCCAGGCGCTCATCAGGCCGCGTGCACGCTTGGCGTAGAAGCTGATGATCTTGGACTGACCGTTCTTCTCGTCCTTGAAGACCGGCGTCACGATACGGTGGCGGAATGCCTTGGCGTCGATGGCCTTGAAGTACTCGTTGGAGGCCAGATTGACCAGTATCGGCGTGCCACTGTCTTCGACGGCCTGCTCCAGTGCCGGCGTCAGCGTCTTGCGCCAGTAGGCGTAGAGGTCCTTGCCGGCCGGGTTGCTAAGGCGGGTGCCCATCTCCAGGCGATACGGCTGGATGAGATCCAGCGGGCGCAGTAGCCCGTAGAGGCCGGAGAGAATACGCAGCCTGTGTTGCGCGCGCTCGAATTCTTCCTCGCTGAACGTTTCTGCCGCCATGCCCTGATAGACATCTCCCTGAAAGGCCAGTACCGCCTGCTTGGCGTTGTCTGGCGTGAAGGGGGGCTGCCATTCCTGAAAGCGAGCGGCATTGAGGCCGGCCAGCTTGTCGGAAAGCTTCATGAGGCTTGCGATGTCCTGCGGTGATTGCTCGCGCAGGATATCGATCAGTGGTTGAGCCTGATCAAGAAAGTCGGGTTGGGTATGACGGGAGGTCACGGGGGCGTTGTCGAAATCCAGCGACTTGGCGGGCGAAATCACACTCAGCATGAAGACCTCCTGACAGGGGAAAGGTCTCAGTATATCAGGCAGACAAGATGGCCCCGAGTCCGTCGGGACTATCGGGGCCATAGATTGCGATGCGTGACGCCAAAGGCATCAATAGCGTCGGATCAGGAAGACGCCAGCGAACAGCAACAGCACGCCCGCCACGCGCCCCAGCGAGAGATCATGCTGCGGGAAGGTTGCCCAACCGAAGTGATCCAGAACGACCGAAGCCGTCAGCTGGCCCGCCAGGAAGGTGGCCATCATGGTGGCCGCGCCCAGCTTGGGTACCAGGATCACGCTGGCTGCCACGAAGAAGGCCCCCAGCAGACCACCGGTCCAGCTCCACCAGGGAGCCGCTTTCAGGGCACCAATACCCGGCATGGGCAATCGCATGGCCAGCACGATACCGATCAGGGCGATCGAGCCGATCACGAAGCTGACCATGGCGGCCATGAGCGAACTGTGGGTCTGCAGGGCCAGCGTGGAATTGACGCCGGCCTGGATCGGCATCATGGCACCGGCGGCCACGGCCATGAGAATCATGCTCAGTTCAGCGGGATTCATGGGGTTTCCTTGGAGACGAACAGGCCGGTCATCACGACCGGCCTGTCGGGTTGCGCGTCAGGGACAGATCAGGGGCAGGGGTTCGGCGCGGTGTTGTGGATCATCTCGATCTCGGCCAGCACCTCGTCGCTCAGTTCCACCTCGAGGCTTTTGATGTTGCTCTCCAGCTGCAGCATGGTGGTGGCACCGATGATGTTGCTGGTCAGGAACGGACGCGTGTTGACGAAGGCGAGTGCCATCTGCGCCGGGTTCAGGCCATGACGGCGTGCGATATCCACGTAGCAGGCGATGACGTGCTGGGCCGGCTCCGCGTTGTAGCGCTGGAAGCGCTCGAACAGGGTCAGACGCGCACCTTCCGGACGGGCGCCATCCAGGTACTTGCCGGACAGGGTGCCGAAGGCCAGCGGCGAATAGGCGAGCAGGCCCACATCTTCGCGGTGCGCGAACTCGGCCAGCCCGACCTCAAAGCTGCGGTTGACCAGGTTGTAGGGATTCTGGACGCTGGCGACGCGCGGCAGATTCAGGCGCTCGGCCAGATTCAGGCACTGCATCACGCCCCAGGGCGTCTCGTTGGACAGGCCCACGGCGCGAATCTTGCCCGCGGTGACCAGTTCGCCAAGCGCGGAGAGGCTTTCTTCCAGCGGCGTCATGTCCTCGTCTTCCACCGGCTGGTAACCCAGCTTGCCGAAGAAGTTGGTCTTGCGATCCGGCCAATGCAGCTGATAGAGGTCGATGTAATCGGTGCCCAGACGGCGCAGGTTGTCGTCACAGGCGGCGATGATCTGCTCGCGGGTCAGGCGTGAACCACCGCGGAGGTAGTCCATGCCCGGGCCGGTGACCTTGGTGGCGATCTTGACCTGATCACGGTTGCCGCGTGCGGCCAGCCAGCTGCCGATGTACTGCTCGGTGCGGCCCTGGGTCTCGCCATTGGGCGGGACAGGGTACATCTCGGCGGTATCGATGAAGTCGATGCCGGCATCGAGCGCACGATCCAGCTGCTGGTGGGCATCGGCTTCGCTGTTCTGCTCACCAAAGGTCATGGTGCCAAGGCACAGCAGACTCACGTCAATGCCGGTGCGGCCTAGAGCTCTACGTTGCATGCAGGATTCCCCTGTCGGGTGGTTGGCAAAAGCGGGTAAGGCGAGCGTGCGTCGCCTGCGTGTGTCAGGGCAGGTACGGCGGCGGTTTCACTCGCGGGACGGCGCACATATTAGCAGCGTAACAAAAACCCACAAGGCGGGCTTGAGTCCCCCTGATTGCGCGAGTATGCTTGGCGCCCCGTTGTCAGGGGAGCAGCCTCGCGAGGCCGCCCGCATGGGCAAACTGACAGCGTTGGCAAGGAGAACAGCGTCGCAGGCTCAGGAAAGGGCCAGATACGGCGTCATCCCTCTTATCTGTTTCAAGGTTACTCGTCATGCCGCAGGCCTCAACCCTGATGACCGGACTGAAATACCGCCTGGCGGAGCGTCTGTTCCACGCCTCCTGGCTTTCCGGCTCTCAGCAGAAGCATCGTCTGACCATGCGTCTGTTCAATCACTGCGCCAAGGCCGGTCATACCGGTGCGCTGTCATTGTACGGCCACATGCTGTTCCAGCGCGGCAGTTCGGCGCAGGAAAAGGCCAAGGGTGCCCGTTTCGTCGTCAAGGCGGCACAGGCGGGTGACATCCATGCCCAGTACCAGGCAGGGTGCATCTACGAGCATGGCTGCGCGCAATACCAGAGTGACCCGGCCAAGGCCGTGACCTGGTATGCACGTGCGGCAGAGCGTCATCATGCGCTTGCCGCGCAGCGCCTGGCACGTGCCTATCGTGAAGGCTCGCTGGGACTGGCGGTCTGCCCGCACAAGGCGGAGCACTGGGAAGCGCATGCACGCAGCGGTGACGAAGCCGCCCTCCACTGAGCCAATCCGACGGCTGCTGCCGTCGTCGATCGCCTCCTCTGACAGCGCCCTCCTCGTGAGGGCGCTGTCGTCTCCGTCTCTTCTGATGCCAACCGGATGAGCAGGACTCGCCAAACGGGGGGCAATTCCCGTAACCTGAAGACATTCAACCCCTTCTTGCCTGGTCCTTGGCTGCCTGAGATACCGTGGGAGATGCGTGTGACGCTGCCTATTCTGCTCGATATTGAAGCCTCCGGCTTTGGCCGCGGCAGCTACCCGATCGAGATCGGTCTGGCGCGTACCGATGGCAGCAGCTGTGCCTTCCTCATCCAGCCGCTGGAAGAGTGGGTGCACTGGGACCCCAAGGCTGAGCTGTTGCATGGCATTTCACGCGCCCGATTGGCACGTGAAGGCCGCCCGGTGCGGGAAGTGGCGCAGTGGATCAATGATGAGCTGAGCGAGACACGCATCGCGTACAGCGACAGCTGGGGCTACGACAATACCTGGTTGTCGTTGCTGTTCCATCATGCCGGCATGCTGCCGCACTTCCGGCTGGAAGCGCTGCGCCGGCTGCTGGATGAGGAGCAGCTGAATCGCTGGGCCGAGCTCAAGGAAGCCGTGATCGCCGAAGGCGGCATCCAGCGCCATCGCGCTGGAGATGATGCCCGTCTGCTGCAACTGACCTGGCAGAAGGCCCAGGCCATCGAGCGCAACGACTGAGCGTTCAGTCCGGCGAAAGATGACCGGCATGAAAGCCCCTGCAGAAGGCAGCCCATCGGGCTGCCTTCTTGCGTTCTGCCAGTCGACGACGGACTCAGGCCCCGCTTACCGCCAGCAGCACCTTGCCGGTGCTGGCGTTGTCCTGCACATAGGCATGTGCAGCCTCGGCGTCCTGGATCGGCCAGCTCTTGTCGATATGCGGACGTATCTCGCCTCGCGCCAGGCGTGGCCAGACGTGGACATAGAGTGCATCCAGCACCATGCCCTTGCCCTTGGGCGAGCGGGAACGCAGGGTCGAGCCGATCAACCGCTGGCGCTTCATCAGCATGCGCCCCAGATCCAGCTCGTCCATGCGTCCGCCCATCAGGCCGATCAATACCATGCGGCCATCCTGGTTCAGGACCTGCTGATTGCCTGACAGGTAGCCGCCGCCGACCGGGTCGAGAATCATGTCGGCGCCGCCCCATTCGTTCACGGCATCGACGAAACTGCCATCGTGGCGATTCCAGCCGGCATCGGCCCCCAGCCGCAGGCAGGTGTCCAGCTTCTCCTGACTGCCGACGGTCACGAAGCAGGGATGGCCGAACAGGCCGCACAGCTGGATGGCAGTGGTGCCGATACCGCTGGCCCCGGCGTGCAGCAGGACGCGTTCCTTGTGCTTGAGGTTGCCCTCGATGAACAGGTTCAGCCAAGCGGTGGCGAACATCTCCGGCAGGGCGGCCGCCTCACGCAGGCCGTAGCCCTCCGGCACCGGCAGTACCTGCAGGGCATTGACCACCACCTCTTCGGCATAGCCTCCGCCTGCCAGCAGGGCACAGACCGGGTCCCCCACCTGGAAGCGTTCCACGTGTCTGCCCACCTCGAGGATGGTGCCGCTGACCTCGAGACCGAGAATCTCGCTTTCCCCGGCCGGGGGCGGATACTGCCCGGCGCGCTGCATCAGATCCGCGCGGTTGACGCCGGCCCAGGCCACCTGGATACGCACCTCGTCCGAGGCGATACCTGAAGGGGCCTCGGTTTCCTGCCAGACCAGCGCCTCGTTCTCGACGGCTATCGCATACATTCGCTATCTCCTTGGCTTGGCAATCGTGGCTGCCTTGCTGTGATCGCTCCGTCCTCAGACGGATGTCTGTCATCTCACTGTACGGGGACTGTGACGCACCTGTCATGAAGTGGCGCGATTCTGACGTGATATCAAGCCTCTGTTTCAGACTGCGAGTGACGCACCGCGTTGCGCAAAGGAGTGAGCATGATCGATACCGCCCGTGTCATCGCCGCCAAGTATCCCGCCTTTGCCAGGCGCCACCCTCTGATTCGTCGCCCGGCGCTGGCGCTGCTGCGGCGTCTGGTTCACGAGAGCGAGATCAATGCCTTCCTCGCCGAGCATGCCGGTCTGCGCGGTTTCGACTTCATCGACCGTGTGCTCGATCACTTCTCCTTCGCCTACTCCGTCTCCTCGCGGGAGCGCGAGAACATCCCTGCCTACGGGCGAGTGGTGATCGTCGCCAACCACCCGCTGGGCTCGCTGGACGGCCTCGCGCTGCTCAAGCTGGTCGGCGAAGTGCGCCGTGACGTGAAGATCGTCGCCAACGACATCCTGATGAAGGTCGAGCCGCTGGCGCCCTTGCTGCTGCCGCTGGACAACCTCAGTCGCCGTGGGTATCGCAGAAGCAGCACCCAGATCTGCGAGGCACTGATGAATGAAGAGGCCGTCATCATCTTCCCGGCCGGAGAGGTCTCGCGCGCAGGGCCGACCGGGCCGCGTGACGGCAAGTGGCTGTCGGGCTTCCTGCATTTCGCGCGCAAGACCAACGCGCCGGTACTGCCGATTCACGTCAGTGGTCGCAACTCGACGCTCTTCTACACCCTGTCATCGATCAACCGTGGCCTCGGCACGCCGCTGCTGGCCCACGAGATGTTTCGCCAGCGCGAACGTCAGCTCAAGCTGCGCATCGGGGAACTGATTCCGCTGGCGCGTCTCGACAGTGATGCCCTGAGCACCAATGCCAAGACACGCCTGCTGCGCAAGCATCTCTATCGCATCGGACGCGGCAAGCGCGGGCTGTTCGTGACCGAGAAGGCCATCGGTCATCCGGAGGAGCGCCAGGCGCTGCGTGAGGAACTGACGCCGTGTGAGCTGCTGGGTGAGACCCGCGACGGCAAGAAGATCTACCTGTTCGATGCCTTTCCCGGTTCCAGCGTGATGCGCGAGATCGGTCGGCTGCGCGAGTTGAGCTTCCGCCGCGTCGGCGAAGGGACGGGAGAGCGTCGTGACATCGACCGTTACGACGCGCATTACCGTCATCTGGTGCTGTGGGATGACGCCGATCTCGAGATCGCCGGGGCCTATCGCATCGGTGAGGTGGGCAAGATCATGGCGGCACATGGCGAGAAGGGGCTCTACAGCCCGACGCTGTTCCGCTTCACGCCGGAGATGTTCAAGCATATGCAGGACGGCCTTGAGCTGGGGCGCAGCTTCGTGCAGCCACGCTATTGGGGGCGCCGCAGTCTCGATTACCTGTGGCAGGGGCTGGGTGCCTATCTGCGCCGTCACCCCGAGATTCGCTGGCTGTTCGGCCCGGTTACGCTTTCCAACAGCTACCCGGAGGCTGCTCGGGCGTTGATCGTCAGCTATTACCGCCACTACTACGGGGATGAGGAGGGACTGGCCCGTGCACGGGCACCGGTCGCGCAGAGTGCACCGGGCAGTGCCGCCCATGAGGCGGAGCGTCTGTTCGATGGTCAGGATGCCGAGGGTGATTTCCGTCGCCTGCGCGCCCAGCTGGACGCGATGGGCGTGACGGTGCCGACCCTCTACAAGCAGTACGCCGAGGTCACCGAGCCCGGCGGCACTCGCTTCCTCGACTTCAGTGTCGATGCCGATTTCGGCTACTGCATCGATGGGCTGGTGATGGTCGATATCCGACGCATCACCGCCAGCAAGCGCAGCCGCTATCTCGGGGAGCCGGCCTGTCGCGATCAGGCCGGTGCACGACACCCCGTCACGGAGGCTTGACCCATGCTGCTTGCCGTCAGGCCTGCTCGCCTGACGAGGGGGCCAGGCGGTCCAGCAGGGGAGTGATCTCGCGTTCGCTGATCAGGCGGGCGCGGGTATCCGCGTCGAGGAAGCCCGCCTCGACGGTGCGATCCAGAAATTCCAGCAGCGGCGCGTAGAAGCCGTCACTGTCGAGGACGGCGATCGGCTTGGCGTGAAAGCGCAGGTATTGCCAGGTCCAGGTCTCGAACAGCTCCTCCAGCGTGCCGATCCCGCCCGGCAGGGTCACGAAACCATCCGCCAGCGCGGCCATCTGGGCCTTGCGCTCATGCATGTCCGCCACTTCGATCAGCCGAGTCAGCCCGGTGTGTGCCTTCTCGTTGCGCACCAGCACCTGCGGGATCACGCCGACCACCTCACCGCCTGCGGCCAGCGCGGCATCTGCCAAAGCGCCCATCAGTCCTGCACGTGCTCCTCCATAGACCAGTCCCCAGCCACGTTCGGCGATCGCGGTCCCCAGTGCCTCGGCCTGCTGGCGGTGTTGCGGGGAGGCCCCCTCGCGGGAACCCAGATAGACACAGATGCGATGCATGTTGCTCTCCTGAAGGTGTGTTGTGGCACGCAAGGTCGAGTGCCACGCCAGAATGTCGTGGTCTCCATCCTACCCGAGTTGTGCGGCGGGGCCATGACGCCTTGGCGCAACCTTGCCTTGCAGAGTGAGAGAGCATGCTCGGCGTGGTACCTGCATTCACGGGCCTGCTCTGCTACCCTTGCCGCCCCCGCAGGCGACGGCTGGCGGGCGCTGACGCCCATGAGCCTTTTCATCGGGGTGCACTCCAACATGACGCGACGTCCTGACGGCGGGCGCGGGACAACAAGGCAGGAGAGACAGATGGCGCAGGTGCGCGGACGCTTCGCCAGTCGGCTGGGCTTCTTGATGGCCGCCGCTGGTTCGGCAGTAGGGCTTGGCAACGTCTGGGGCTTCCCGTCCCAGACCGCCAACAACGGAGGCGGGGCCTTCGTGGTGATGTATCTGGTGCTGGCCTTCCTGCTGGCGTGGCCGGCCTTGATGGCCGAGCTGGTCATCGGGCGGCATGGTCAGGCCAATATCGTCACCAGCATGAGTCTGGGGCGCGGCATCACCAAGCGCTTCGGCGCGCTGGCGGGCTGGGCGGGCATGCTGACCGCCAGCCTGATCCTGGCCTTCTACGCCATCGTCGCGGGCTGGTTGCTGGGGTATACCGCCGCGCCGGTCAGCGCGGCGCTGGGCATGTCGTCCGCCGCCAGCTGGCTGACCACCTTCGACTTCACGCGCAATGTCTCGCTGACGGCGGTCTTCCTCGCCCTGACCATGGCGATCGTGGTCGGTGGCGTGCGCGGCGGGATCGAGAAGTGGTCCACACGTCTGATGCCGCTGCTGCTGGCCCTGCTGGTGGGGTTGATCGGCTACGTGCTGACCCTGCCGGGCGCCGATGAAGGCCTGAGTGTCTATCTCACCCCGCAGTGGGATCGCATCTTCGATGCTGACCTGATGCTGAGCGCGATGGGCCAGGCATTCTTCTCGCTGTCGCTCGGCGTGGGGGCAATGCTGATCTATGGCTCCTATCTGGGGCCGGAGCAGAACCTGCCGCGTCTCGGCGTGCTGGTGATGCTGATCGACGTCGGCATCGCCTTCCTGGCCGGCCTGCTGGTGATTCCGGCCATGTATGCCGCGCGTCATCTGGGCGTCGAGATCTTCGATGCCGACGGCCTGCTCAAGAGCTCCGACACCCTGCTGTTCGATACGTTGCCGGCGCTGTTCGGTCAGATGGGTGGCGCTGGAGACGTCTTGATGGTGGCGTTCTTCGCGCTGATGAGCGTGGCGGGCATCACCTCCTCCATCTCGATGCTGGAAGTGCCGGTATCCTTCGTGGTCGAGCGTGGCTGGCTGGGACGGCGTGCCGCCACCCTGGCCGTCGGGGCCGCCATCATGGCCATCAGTCTGACCATCGCCGCCAACTTCGGGGCGCTGTTCGGTCTGGTGATCATGTTGACCACCCAGTACAGCCAGCCACTGGTCGCGCTGGTGATGTGTCTGCTGGTCGGCTGGGCAATGTCGCGCCATGCGCTGCTCAAGGAGATTCAGAGCGGGGCGCCGGACATCGAGTCCAGCCTGTTCTGGAAGATCTGGCCGTGGTACGTGCGCCTGATCTGCCCGCTGTGCATCGCGTTGGTGTTCGCGCACTCGCTGTAAGCCGAAACGCCCCCTGCACGACGCAAGAAGCCCGCCAATTGGCGGGCTTCTTCGTCTTGTGCCTCCTGGCCGACGGCCTCTGCTCGAGGGACTGAGTGTCGGCTCGATCGCAGGCAGGGCTCAGGGCAGCTCGGACAGCACGTCGTAGTGGGCATCGACCCAGTGCCCGATGGCATTGCCCTCGGCATAGGCGAGGTGCTGGGCGTACTGGGTGTGCAGGCAGCGCACCTGATTCCAGTCGCGGATGCCGCCGACGCCACGCTCGCGCATCAGCTCAGCGAAGCCCTGGGACTCGATGGCGCTGCGCTCGGCCTCGCTCATGAAGCTCCAGCGCTCGGCGACATAGGCTTCATGACTGGCACGATAGCGCGCCAGCAGTTCCTCGTCGGTCTTGAGGCTCTCTTCCAGCTCCTTGATCACGCCTTCGGCCTCGATGCGTGACAGCGAGATCTTGAGGCGCTCGTCGCTCAGCCAGTAGAGGGTCGGGAAGGGTTTGCCATCCACCAGCGAATGCATGCGCAGCACCAGCGGGGTGCCCTCGCCATCGGTGGCGGCCACGGCCTGGATGCCGCGCGGCTTGCGCCCGAGCTGGCGCTCGATGATCTCGAGCTCACGCGCGTCGGGACTATGATTGGTCAGGATCACCATGCTTGCAGTCAGGCTCCAGCACACACTTGTTGGACCGGGAGACGGCCCGGAAGAACGCCTGGTTGAGCTGCTGGGGGCTCGGCACATAGCCATGCCACTCGCGCTCGCAGTAGTCACTGCCGCGCGCCATCAGCTCCGGGGCCAGACGATTGAACCAGCCATCATAATCGTAGGGGTCAAGGCCCGGCAAGCTGATGTGCGGGTAGTCGGCGAAGCGCTCGCCGAACCACTGCTCCAGCGAGGCCTCGACCTGCGCATGCAGCTCGGTCATGTCCGGATAGATCCACTTGCTGTAGCGAATGCCCATCGGGCCTCCTCGCTGGCGTGGCGGCAGGGAGCGTCAGGGTGACAGGTGGCGAGAGCCTCAGTCCTCACGCGCCAGCGGCGCGAACTGCCCATTGCCCAGTTCACACAGTAGCGCGGGAGCGAGACCGATCTCCAGTCCTCGGCGTCCACCGCTGATGAACATCTCCTCCACCCCCTCGGCGCTGTCATCCACCCACAGCGACAGCCGCTTCTTCTGGCCCAGTGGACTGATGCCGCCGACCACATAGCCGGTGGCGCGCTCGGCGGCCTCGTGGGGGGCCAGGGCTGCCTTGCGGGCATGGCAGGCACGCGCCAGTGCCTTGAGGTTCAGCGTGCCGGTGACGGGCACCACGGCGACCACCAGCGGCTGGCGGGCACTGCTGCCTTCCAGCTGACAGACGAGTGTCTTGAAGACCCGTGCCGGCTCAAGCCCCAGCGCCTGGGCAGCCTCTTCGCCATACGCAGGCGCCCGAGGGTCATGGGCATATTCCAGGGTACGGTGAGGCTTGCCCTTGAGCAGCTTGAGCGCGGGTGTCATGCCGGTACGCTCCCGGCGGGCGCCGTGCTGTGCGTGCCGAGCGCGCGGGCTTTCTCGCGCAGGGCAGGGAGATCCAGCTCGGCGCTGTCAGTGTGTTCGTGCAGGTGGGAGAGCAGGGTCGTGCGCAGCTCGCCTTCGATGCGCTGCGATTGCTTGGCGTGATGATCGAACTGCACCAGCACGCAGTGGCCACGCGCCCCGCAGACACCGCGCTGCCAGGCTTCCTGGGTCACGGTGAAGGAGCTGCCGCCAAGCCGCGACAGCCAGGTGCGAATCTCGACATCCTGGCCGTATTGCAGCTCGGCGAGAAAGTCGACCTCGATGCGCGCCATGATCAGCGGCCATTTGCGCGGGTCGAGATCCGGCACGAAGACGCGGAACAGGTCATTGCGCGCCCACTCGAACCAGGCCGGCAGGCGCGTGTTGTTGATATGTCCGAGGGCATCGGTATCGAAGAAGGCCGGCTCCAGCGTCTTGAAGTACATGTCATCGCTCCTGTGCGTCCTTGCGGGCTTTTCAGCCTATCAGGAAGCTCAGACGCTGGCTGTACGCCGTGCGGCTAGTCGTCGTTGCAGCGGCGTGAACACGCCCAGCCATGCCGTCGCGATCACGAACCCCAGCAGGGTGCCCGCCGCGACCCCCATGCTCGGGTAGCTGAGCGAGACCACCAGTGAATAGCACAGCAGCGAACCAAGGCCCGCCGGGTAGTGCTTGATCACGGTGGCGACAGCGGCCGGCCCCTGAGTCAGATGCAGAATGATCAACAGCGGATACATGGTGACAGGGAAGGCCGCCACCAGCCCGGCCCAGGACGGTGGCAACAGATGGGCCAGCGCGGTGATGCCGAACACGATGCCGGCCGCGAGGCCCGCACGCGCCAGCAGCGAAGGCCACGAGAACGGGGCCTTGCGACTGCGGGTTTCCGGTACGTCGCGGTACAGGCGCATGCACAGCATGATGGCTATCAGCGTCACGATCACGCCGCTGACACGGGTGAACTCGAACTGCGCCAGGATCACGCTGGCCGCCAGCCAGCCCAGCAGGCCACCCAGAGTACCGTTGATGACGCCGCGCAGCCCCTCTGCACGCCCGCATAGCCAGTAGCCGACCCCCAGGGCGAGGGTCGAGGAGAATCCGGCCAGCGTGTAGATGGCACTCTCACCGGCGAATTCGGGGGAAATCTCGACCCCGATGAAGCCCAGCGTGATGGCCGTGCCGAGCGGATAGCCGGACAGCAGCCCGGCCATGCGCGTCGAGAGACGCTCCGCGATCAACGACAGGCCGATCACCACCGCGACCGAAATCAGCAGCTTGAGCAGCTGCAGGCCAAGCTCGCCATGCAGTACCGCTGTCATCAAGTGGCGTCCCAGAACTGGCGGCGCAGCAGGGAGATCTTGCCCAGTGCCTTGCCGGAGGCCTGATGTCGGTGTGCCTCGGCGACTTCACGGAAGTCGAACTGGCGCTCGTCCAGGCGCACCTTGAACTCGCCTTCCTCGACCAGTTCCACCAGCTTGCCCAGTGCCTGACGCTGCTGCTCGTGACCGATGCCGGCGCTGAGCGGCAGCAGGATCGACAGCACTTCCAGGCTGCGACTACCGGCATGCAGCGGCGAGAGATCTGCCGTGGTGCGCGCATTGATGGTCACGATGCGCCCGCCCAGCCTGCTGGCGGCGAAGCTGGCGGCCAGGTTGTCACCCCCGACGCAATCGAAGACCAGATCAAAGCCCTGGCCAGCCGTCAGGCGCTCCACGTAGTCGGCCACCGCTTCCTCGCGGTAGCGAATGACGTGGTCCGCGCCACAGGCACGTGCCAGCTGCGCCTTGTCATCCGTGGAGACGGTCGTGGCGACTTCCGCACCGATGCAACGGGCGATCTGCAGTGCGACATGACCGACACCGCCGGCGCCGCCGTGAATCAGTACGCGTTGCCCCGCCTCCAGCTGGCCACGTTCCACCAGCGCCTGCCAGGCGGTGATGAACACTGCAGGCAATGCCGCGGCTTCCATGAAGCTCAGGCGGCGCGGCTTGCGGGTGATCAGACGCTCATCGGCGATCATGTAATCCGCCAGCGCCCCGGGGTGAGACGCGACACCCCCGGCAAATCCGAGCACTTCATCGCCCGGTGAGAAGGTCAGCACATCGTCTCCGACGGCATCGACGATGCCGGCGACATCACCATGCAGGATGCAGGGTTCGGGGGGGAGAAGGGCGACCTGCCCGCTGGCCAGCTTGAGATCGAGCGGGTTGACGCTGGAAGCGGCGACGCGAATGCGCACCTGTCCGGGGCCGGGTTCCGGCAGTGGGCATTGCGTGCATTCGAAGTCGGCATCCGGGCCGGGGTTGCGCAGCACCATGGCGTGCATGGAAGCGAGCATGAGACGTCCTCGTTGAAACGAATTCCGGCCAGTTCGGCCAGTGAGCGCCACACCCTACCCATTGCGCTGCGCCGCGGCAATGCGACTTGGGTGGTTTCCGCCGTCCTGGTGACGGAATTGCATGATCGACAACGAAAAAGCCCCTGCCGTAGGGCAGAGGCTTTGGGTCATGCGGCGGGTGACGACTGAGTCAGACCCGCCTGAGAGGGAGAGGTGTCACGCGTTCTGGCGCTTGGTCTCCTTGTCGATCGGGGCGATCTCGCCGGACTTCAGCTTGGCGAGGTACTGGCTCAGCTCGCGCTTCACGACCGGCATCAGGTAGTAGAGACCGATGATGTTGGCGATGGACATGGCGAAGATCATGGCGTCGGAGAAGTCGATGACCGGACCGAGGCTCATGGAGGAGCCGATGACCACGAAGGCGAGGAAGATCAGCTTGTAGACGATCTCGGCACCCTTGCTCTCACCGAACAGGTAGGTCCAGGCTTTCAGGCCGTAGTAGGACCAGGACAGCATGGTGGAGAAGGCGAACATCAGCACCGCCAGCGCCAGCACATACGGGAACCACGGGAAGGCGGTCTCGAAGGCGTAGGACGTCAGCTGGACGCCGCCGAGGCCTTCGACCTGATAGGCGCCGGTGATGACGATGACCAGTGCGGTCATGGTGCAGATGACGACGGTATCGATGAACGGTTCGAGCAGCGCGACGATGCCTTCGGTGGCCGGCTGGGAAGTCTTCACGGCAGAGTGGGCGATGGCGGCGGAGCCGATACCGGCTTCATTGGAGAAGGCGGCGCGCTTGAAGCCCTGGATCAGTACGCCGACGATACCGCCGCCGACCGCGACCGGTGCGAAGGCACCTTCGATGATGGCGCCGAAGGCCGCCGGAATCGCGCTGAAGTTGAAGCCCAGGATGATGAGAGCCGCGATCACGTAGATGACCGCCATCATCGGCACCAGCTTCTCGGTGACGCGAGCGATGGACTTGATGCCGCCGATGATGACCATGCCGACGATGGCGGCCATCACGAGACCGAACAGCCAGCCGTAGCCGATCAGGAAGCTGGCATCACCGCCGGTGACGTTGACGGCCTGCTGATAGGACTGGTTGGCCTGGAACATGTTGCCGCCGCCGATGGAGCCGCCGATGGCGCAGATGGCGAAGAAGATCGCCAGGATCTTGCCAAGCCCGGCCTTGCCATTCTCCGCGAAGCCCTTGGACAGGTAGTACATCGGGCCGCCGGAGATGGAGCCATCGGCATTGACGTTGCGGTACTTCACGCCAAGGGTACATTCGCAGAACTTGGAGGCCATGCCGAGCAGACCGGCCAGAATCATCCAGAAGGTCGCGCCCGGCCCCCCCAGCGAGACGGCGACCGCGACACCGGCGATGTTGCCCAGCCCGACCGTGCCGGAAAGCGCGGTGGCCAGTGCCTGGAAGTGGGACACCTCGCCTTCATCCTTCGGGTCGGTGTAGTCGCCCTTGACCAGACGCACGGCATGCCCGAACAGACGGAACTGCACGAAGCCGAAATAGAGCGTGAAGACGACGGCAGCGATGATCAGCCAGCCGACGATCAGCGGGAACTGGGTGCCTGCCACCGGCACGGAATAGAAGATGGTGGAGACGATCGGATTGACGATCGGCCCGACGATGTCACTGATGGCCTGATCCATGCCTTCGGCACGGGCAGAGCCTGCGGCCATGAGCGCTGCCATGGCAGCAGCCCAGGGGGCAAGGGAGCGGAATCGACTCATGAGAAGGGACCTCGGGAGCATGTTGTCATTGTTGTGGGATCAGTCTGCGGACGCCTGGCGTCATCCATCAGGGCACGACGGTGACGGGGACCGAGGCTTCCTGGATCAGATGCGCGGTCACGCTGCCGAAGATACGAGAGCGCATGCTCTCCCCCTTGCGACCGACGATGATCTGCTCGGCATTCACTTCCCGCGCCAGCAGGCTCAGGATCTCGGCGGCGTCACCGTGACGAACGCGGCCTTCCACCTGATACCCCTCCTTCTCGAGCTCCGTGATGGCAGGCGCGAGAACGCGCTCGCGTGCCAGCTTGATCTCGCTTTCACGGCGACTCGCACGCTGGGCGTTCTCTTCCGGCGTGTTGAAGCTGTAGGGCGACCATTCGACGACATAGCAGAGAATGATGCGGGTTTCGGGGCCGACCAGCGTCGCGACGCGCTTGGCGTGTGCGATGGCACTGTCGCCGCCCGGCGTTCCATCCAGTCCGACAATCAGGGAGGTGGTCATTGAGAGCTCTCCAGAAGCTTGCCGGTCACTGTGTCTCGGCGACTCGGCCAGCGGATTCTTGTTGAATTACCGTTCTTGGACGGTTGAAAGCACTTTACTCCTCGGCAGGTGCAGAAATCCCTGCGTTTATCATGCTTCATGAAACGGTGATTAAACGTAAAAGGGCGGCAGGAGGCGCCTGGGAAGGAGTCAGGCAGACACGCAGGAGGAGGCATGTGGAGGAGAGTCGTGCCCGCAGAGACGAGCCGTACCAGTCAGGCTGGCATCGAGGTTCGCCTGGAGTGCCCCACCACGCTTGTGAACGGGTGGTGGGCGCCAGAGGTGGGGCAGGGGAAGGTGTCGTTGTCGTAGCGGGGAAGGGCATGCGCCCATGTGTCAAGGGACGACCGGGACAAGCGCTAGATCAGGCGCTGGTGGGTCAGATCCTTCCAGGCGCTTTCCATGGGCCAGGCCAGCGGCTTTCTGAGGTGGTCGGGCAGTGCCATGAGTGCGGCATCCGGACTTTCGTGCTCGCGCATGCGTATCCAGCAGTACGCCCAGGCGCAGGCCTCGTCCTCATCCTGCGGCAGCGGGCGCGCCGGCATCTGCATCAGCAGGAACAGGGCGGCCTTGGGAGCCCACAGTGGGGCGCCGCCGTCATGGGCCCAGCGTTCCAGCTGCTCGCCTTCCGGATTGCTCTCAGGTTGCCCCAGCTTCGCCACGCGGGCCGTATCGGCCAGCAATACCGCCAGGCGCTGGCTGTCGCCTCTTCCATGGGTCAGCCAGGCACGCAACAGGCCGGGGAGACCGCGTTGTGCTTGCGGGTAAAAGGTGTCTTCGGACATGCACAAAGCCTTATGCTGTAGTCATTCCACGGGGTTGTCCGCCTGTTGCCGGCGGTTCGAGCGGCAGGTGGTGCCTCATGTCTTCATGGCTCGCATGGGCCAGCACCGGGAGAGATTCTACATGGAGCACGATTTCATCACCCCCATTGACCGCAGTCAGTATCCCTCCCAGAAGTGGGAGCGCTACGGCGCGGATGTCCTGCCGCTGTGGATCGCCGACATGGACTTCAGCGCGCCGCCGGCCGTGACGCGCGCACTGGCGGAACGGGTTGCTCACCCGATCTACGGCTATGCCAAGCCCTCTCAGGGGCTCGACGACAGTCTGCGCGACTGGAGCCGTGAGCACTATGGCTGGGAGATACCGCGTGAGGCCATCGTCTGGCTGCCCGGCGTGGTGCCGGCACTGCATCTCGCCAGCCTGGCATTGACGTCAGAAGGGGCGGGGGTCGTGACGACCACGCCGATCTACCCGCCCTTCCTGCAGGTTGCGCAGAAGACGGGGCGTATCGCGCAGATGGCGCCATTGGCGGAGCCTGCCGAGCCAGGTGGCCTGTGGCAGCTGGACCTCGAGGCACTGGAAGCCGCGATCACTCCCGAGACGGAACTGCTGCTGTGGTGCCATCCACACAATCCTACCGGCCGTGTCTGGCGCGAGGAAGAGCTCGAGGCGCTGGCAGCACTGGTGGAGCGTCATGATCTGCTGGTGGTGTCCGACGAGCTGCATGCCGACCTGGTGGTGGACCCCGCATCGCGGCATATCCCGCTGGCCAGCCTCAATCCGCGCCTGGCGGCGCGCTGCGTGACACTGTGGGCGCCTTCCAAGACCTTCAACACGGCGGGGCTGACCTTTGCCTGTGCGGTGATCACCGATCCGGACCTGCGTCAGCGCTTCGTCGCCGCGACCCGTGGCCTGATGCCGGATACCAATGTATTGGGCATGGTGGCGACGGAAGCGGCGTGGCGTGAGGGAGAGCCGTGGCGTCAGGAGCTGCTGGAGGTGCTGCGCGGCAATCTTGATCTGCTCGAAGCGCATGTGGCCGGCTGGGAGCGCGTTCGCATGACGCGCCCCCAGGCGACCTATCTGGCCTGGCTGGACATGCGTGAGGCCGGCCTGGGCGATTCGCCTCAGCAGACATTGCTGGAGGAGTGCGGTGTCGCGCTTTCCGATGGGGCCGACTTCGGCTGGCCGGGGTTCGTGCGCCTGAACTACGCCACTACACGTCAGCAGCTTGAGCAGGCATTGCAGCGTCTCGATGAACGCCTGAAAGGTGCGCTGCAGGGGTAGTCAGATGTCTGATCTGGATCAAGCGCCGATGAGATGCTGGCAGGAAGTGGCGAGCGAAACCTTGAATTGAGAATCATTATCGATAACTCTGAGGGCAGGCCGTTCATCGTGAGCGGGCATCCTCAGGAGGGATGATGATGAGACATGAGCTGGCAGAGACATCTCGTTGGGCGCGAGCCGATGTTGAGTCGTCCGGCGTGATGGCATGTCGAGAATGGTGTTGCAGGGGCGGGAGTCTCCGGTTGGCCAGGGCGAAGGAGGCGGGGGCCATCACGCCCGCGCTGGAAGAGCTCCCGCCTGGCTGTCCGCTCAGCGCCCGCGAAGCGCGTGCGAGGCCATCACTGCTGAAAGGGTGGACGCGTCGGGGCGGCTGAATCCAAGGCTCATCCGCATCCTTTCCCACCCTGCTGCACGCACACGCTTCACGACATTCATCCGCTATCTGCGACAAGGGGCCCCGAGGACAGCTCACGTCCTCGGGGCCCCTTGTCGTGGGAAGGTGGTTGCCGTCTGCGACTCAGTACATTAGGGCGAACAGCTGGCGGCGGAAGCGCACGGTCAGCTCATGGGTCGCGCCGAGGGCATCGAACACGCGCAGCAGCGTCTTGCGGGCCAGATCATCCCCGTATTGGCGGTCGGTCTTCATCAGGCCGATCAGGGCATCGAGCGCCAGCTCGTAGTGGCCATCGGCAAGATCACGCATGGCGCGCTGGTAGCGGGCCTCGCTGTCATCCCGCTCGATCATGGCCTGGACCTCTTCCGGGCTCGGCGCCTCGGCGATGAAATCGATGCGTGCACGCACACCACGCGCCTTCGGGCCATCACGGTCTTCCGGCTTGAGAGAGTCCAGCAGCTGGCGGGCCTCTTCGCCGTTGCCTTCGGCGACCAGGACCGAGGCGAGCTGGATGCGGTAGTCCGGTGTCTCGGGGGATTCCTGTGCCAGCTGCTGGTACATCGCCTTGGCGGTCGCCAGATCGCCGGTTTCCAGTGCGCTGGCGGCCTGCTCGACGAGGCTGGGGCCGGCACCGGCAGCAGGCATCACCTTGTGCTGCTCGAGGAACTGGCGAATCTCGGCTTCCGGACGGGCGCCGGTGAAGTTGCCTGCCAGACCGCCCTGGATGACCAGCTTGACGTCGGGTACCGAGCGCACTCCTAGCTGGGCAGCGATGTCCTGCTGTTCCTCGGCGTTCAGCTTGGCGAGGATGAAGCCACCGGCATATTCACGAGCCAGCATCTCGAGAATCGGCGTCAGGACGCGACAATGCTCGCTCTGGGGAGACCAGCAGTCCAACAGCACCGGTACCTGCTGCGAGGCCTCGAGGACCTGCTGCAGATTGCTCATGTCGACATCGATGATGTAGGTGTTGGCGTCTTCTGCCTGGCGGGGGGCGCTGGCAGCAGCTCCGCCTACCACGCCTTGTGGTTGGGCGGCGGTGGTGTCATTGCCGGTCAGTGGCTGGCCGGTATTGGGATCGATGATCATGATGCATGCCCCGGAAGTGTCTGCGATTCAAGGCTCGCACGCGAGCCGGCTGGCCTGATGATGCGGGCCGCGGCGGGCGAGTTCAAGATGTGCAGGGTTCATCTGGCGCGGGCGGGGGGCTCAAGGCTTGAGGTCGTCCCCGGCCAGGCGGGCGATGCACTGGATCTCGTCCTCACTCAATGGCATGACGGAAAGGCGGGCACGGCGGACCAGGTGACTGTCGGCCAGCTCGGGCTTCGCCTTCAGGCGCGCGATGGGAAGTGCACTGCGCAGCGAACGCAGATAGCGCAGGCGCGGAGCGACCCAGCGCGGCGTCTTGCCGGCCTCGAGGTCCGCCATCTGGCGAGGGTCGAAGCCCTTGTGCTCGGGGTCGCTGGCTGTCGGGTCCGGCAGGGCGAGCTCGCTGACCACGGCCAGCCCGACCACTGCAGGTACCTTGCAGCTGGAGTGCTGGATGAGCACGACATCCCCGAGCTGCATCTCGCGCAGGAAGTTGCGCGCCTGATAGTTGCGCACGCCATCCCAGAGTGCCGGCGACTCGCGGCGCAGGTCTTCCAGCGAGAAGGCGTCGGGTTCGGTCTTGACCAGCCAGTGGCGCATGCAGGCACTCCTTCGAGACTGACGTGATGAGTGTGAAGGTGATGGGCGTGGAGAATGGGAGGAATGAGGTCCGGGCGCTGGCCTCGTCGATATCCTCGCACAGGAATGTCACGCATACGAAAAAGGCCTGATGCAGGGCATCAGGCCTTTCGAATTCTTGGTAGCGGGGACCGGATTTGAACCGATGACCTTCGGGTTATGAGCCCGACGAGCTACCAGACTGCTCCACCCCGCAACACTGGGTACTGCCTTTGCTCCAACTCCGACGCATCAGAGGTTGGTAGCGGGAACCGGATTTGAACCGATGACCTTCGGGTTATGAGCCCGACGAGCTACCAGACTGCTCCATCCCGCAACATCACGTTGTTTCCCAAGTGCCGAAACTGCTGGCGCTTGCTGGTAGCGGGGACCGGATTTGAACCGATGACCTTCGGGTTATGAGCCCGACGAGCTACCAGACTGCTCCACCCCGCATCAACGTGGGGCGTAGTATAAGGATATACAGTGCTGAGTCAACCGTTATCCCGTAATCAGCCGGAAGACTTTCCTGAGGCGGCCAGGCGATGGGGGGGAGCGAGAGTGATGGAATTGACCTCAATCAATGTGAGAGATCTGCTACATACTTTCCGTGGGAATCCTGTCCATACTGAGAGTGACACGCCTCGCGCAGGGCGGTGACAGTCTTCACCGAGCGCACGGTTGTCGCCATGCTGTCAGAGACGCCTGTCAGTGTTTGTCGTTACCGGAAGATCGCCAGCCAGTCGATGAGCGATCAACGGCGAAATGCCATGCTGTGCTCCCTTGCGGGCACAGGACGTTCCAGGAACAGGGAGAGACAATAACATGACGCAAACAGCACCCGTTGCATGGGTCACCGGTGGCACCGGTGGCATCGGTTCCGCCATCTGTCGTGAGCTGGCGAGCCAGGGGTACCAGGTGATTGCCGGTTACAGGAACAAGGAAAAGGCAGAAGGCTGGTTGCAGGAACAGCGTGCTGCCGGGTTCGAGAACATCGCGCTTTCCGGTATCGAGCTGGACAACTTCGAAGCCTGTCAGGCAGGCGTCAATGAAATTCGCGAGCGCTTCGGGCCGGTGGCCGTGCTCGTCAACTGCGCAGGGATCACGCGTGATACCTCCATGCGCAAGATGAGCTACGAGCAGTGGCGCGAAGTCATCAACTGCAACCTCGATAGCGTCTTCAATACCTGCCGTGCCGTCATCAATGACATGCTGGAGCACAAGTACGGCCGCATCGTGAACATTTCCTCCATCAACGGCCGCAAGGGCCAGTTCGGTCAGGTGAACTACTCGGCCGCCAAGGCGGGCATGCATGGTCTGACCATGGCGCTGGCACAGGAAACCGCGACCAAGGGCATCACCGTCAATACATTGTCGCCGGGCTATATCGCCACCGACATGATCATGAAGATTCCGGAAGAGATTCGTGAATCCATCCGCGAGACGATTCCGGTCAAGCGTTATGGTCAGCCGGACGAGATCGCTCGCGCGGTGGCATTCCTCGCGGACGAGAAATCCGGTTTCATCACCGGTGCCAATCTGGACATCAATGGTGGCCAGTTCATGGGCTGATGTCCGTTCGTGCTCATGCGCCCCGGCGTCTCGCGACGTACCCGCAGGGTGGCAGAACCCGGCAGGGCGGAAGAGGCCATCAAGCGTACAAGAGGCCGCAGAGCGCACTCACAGGAACCAGGATCTGACAGGAGAGGGGCAAGCGCACTTTTCCTGTCGTGAACACGACGAAGCCCCCGTCTCTCTCGAGACGGGGGCTTCGTCGTCGTAGGGTGCCGGTCAGCTGACTGTCTATGCCGACCCGACGCCGTCAGTGGTTGAACAGGGCATCGAAGCGCGGCAACTCGGCCTGCCAGGCTTCCCAGTCCAGCGGACCATTGGCCAGCAGCGCATCCAGCACCTCGTCGAGTTCCTCATCACGCTCAAGGCGCTCGCCCAGTTGCTGATTGATGCGGGCCACCTGAACGGTCAGGCGCCGCGATTCGTCTTCCGCACCCAGCGGCGCCTCGAACAGGATCGCCAGATGGACACGCAGCTCCGCGAGGCGCTCATTGGCGGCGTTGGCGCTGACCGGCTCGGCACGGCGCATCTGGTTGCGCGCGGCATTGGCCTGGCGGCTGGCATCGTCGAACGCCGATGACTCGGGGAGTTCGACATCCTCGATATTGCCCTGGCGTGCACTGGCATCGGCGACGGCATGTTGCTCCAGCAGGTCGCGCCACTGCTGCCATTCCTGGCGCAGCTGCTGGGCATGGAGTTCATCCAGGCGCTGTTCGCGACGCTTGAGAATGCCATTCCAGCGCCGACGCATGCCGTCACCGCGCTTGCCACGCGGCAGGGCACCCAGCGCGTCGGCTTCCTTGAGGGCGTCGTCCAGCTGGGCGGCGTCTTCCAGGGTCGTCGGTTCCCAGCTATCGAGGCGCTCGATCAGAGCCTGCCATTGTTCGAGGCGGACCTGCTCGCGCGTGTCACGCGCTTCACGGTCCTGATCACGTGCGGCGAAGATGCGGTCGCAGGCGGCGCGGAAGGCAGACCACAGGCGTTGCTCCTCGCCCTTGGGGGCACGGCCCAGTTCCCGCCAGCGAGTCTGCAGTGCCTTGGCCTGCTCGGCGCGCGCACGTGCCGGAGCGTCTTCATCGGCCAGCGCTTCGGCGGCGTCCACCAATGCCTGCTTGGCCGCGGCGATCTCGCCGGCGCGCTGGTCGATCAAGCCTTGCAGCGCGGTCAGCGCTTCACCGAAGCGATGCGACAGCTGGCGGCCCGGGCCTGCCGGTACCGGAGTGTGACGGCGCCACTCTTCGCGTGCGCGGTCGCGGATCTGGCGCAGGGCGTCCGGGTCCGCATCGCCCATGGCGTGTCCATTGAGCGATTCCAGCTGCTCACAGAGCGCCTCACGCATGGCAAGGTTGTGCTCGCGCGCCTGCTTGCGCGCTTCGCGGTAATCCTGCAGCTGTTGCTTGATGCTGTCCGAGGCGCTGCGGAAGGACTGGCTGGACTCACGGCTGGCAGCGGCATCGCCCAGGCTGCGCCACTGCTGAATCAGTTGCTGATGCTGGCGGTCGCGCTGCTCATCACTGAGGTCCTCGCGCTCGGCCAATGTGGTGATGGCTTCCAGCAGCTGTTCACGCTTGGGAGCGGCGACGAAGTTCTGCCAGTCACGCAGCTCCGCGACGCGAGCGCCCAATTGACGAAGGCGCGTCTGACGCTCGCTGTCGAGCTGGCCTTCGGTGCGGTCGCGCAGTGAACGATGCAGGCGACTGGCGGGCTTGAGCTTGCCGGCTTCCAGGTAGGTGTCCAGCTGATCCAGTTCGGCGCTGATGGCTTCCAGATCAAGCGTTCGGGGCTTGTCGCTGCTGTCCGTGGCAGGCTCATCGGTCGCGGCGGCCTCGTCGGCACTCTCCTCACCGGTCGTCGCCTGCGGTGCAGCTGCCTCCAGCGCTTGGCGCACGGCATGCAGCGTTCTGGTGAGCGGCAGCTCTGCCGGCCAGGCGATCTCGCGCTCGAGACGTGCCATCTGCTCCAGGTCATTGTCGACCAGCGCCGCGTCCATCTCGCCCTGACACAGCTGATGGCGGTACCAGGCATCGAGCGGGTCCTGCAGCTGTTGCTGCAGGCACTGATGACGTTCGAGCAGTTCGGCCGGGGCCGAGAACTGGTCGGTCAGCTCGCGCCAGCGTTCGCCTTGCAGACGACGCTGAGCCTGAAGGCTGGCGAAGTCGTGATCATTGACGCACTCGCGACTGAGGAGGTCCGCGCGCGCCTGGTGCAGGGCCGTGAGGATCTCTTCCAGGTGGGTGCTCAGGTTGGCGCTCAGGCGTTCATGCTCACGGATGGCCTGTTCACGGGCTTCATGATCGCTGATGACCTTGTACGCCTGCAGACGCGCTTCCTCGAAACGCTGCTGAACGTCGTGGTCGGCGGCCGGCAGTCGCTCCCACTCGCGCAGCAGTGAGCGATAGCGTGATGGCACGCTGTCTTCCCAGGCCTGACGCGGCAGCTTCTCCATCTGACCCAGCAGGTTGTCACGGCTGGCATTGAGAGCGTCTGCCTGCTGGGCATCCGCGCGGCGTTGGGCGAGCGTGTCGCGGGCCTGACGCTGGACGTGACGATCGCGTCTGGCGCCGCGCACCAGCTGCTCCAGCCCGTCCTGACTGGTGATGCGAGCGGCGGCGGCATGGCGCACCGCCGCGATGCTGTTGTGGCAGGCCTGATGGATCAGGGCGGCTTCATCGGTGAGACGTTCCAGCGCGACCAGACGCAACTGTTGATTGTCCCCGCGCGCCGCGATGGCGGCCAGCAGCTCATTGTCATCGAGGCGTGCGACCAGCTGTTCGCGATCCAGCAGGGAGGGGGCATCCTGACCACCGCTCAGCAGCTCGACGAGTCGCTCGCGTACCAGCCCGTCGGCCCGGTCCAGCAGCGGCAGCAGTCGCTCCGGTGTCGCCATGCGTGCCAGAGCGGCATGACGCACCTCAAGCGCAGGGTCCTCGAGAATCAGAGACTCGAGTATCTGGCGCTGATCCGGCGTTTCAGGGTCCAGCTGGGCCGCGGCAGCGGAGCGAATGGTCGGGTTGGCATGCTGCCAGCGAGGGGCGAACAGGCGGCCAGTGAGGCGGGAAAGCAGTCCGGTCATGAGAGAGCGGTTATCCAGGCAAAAAAATAGAGGGGCGCAACAGCGGCCAGTCACTCGGACAGGACCAGGACACTCGGGTCTGTCGGTGAACCGGGGTGACGGCGCATGAATTTCGTCACCCCGCTATCTTATCAGTCACGGGGGCATGTTGTGTGGTCTCACGCGCCCATCGGTGCAGCGAAACCGGGGGAGAGTGTCTGCCGAGCGCCTTCGCGCGGGATGAGTCAGGTCATCACGAGATGACTCTTTCGTGCGTCGTGGCCTCGCGACACCTGACAGTGTGGACTGCTGGCCGTATCATCAGTTGCAGCGCCGTGTCAGCTCACATAGCTTTGTTCAGCAGAGCGATGGTTCATGAAAGGCCATTCCTCGCTCGGGTGATACGTCATCACGAAGCTCGCTTCCTGCAGAAGTCGCACTGCGTCGCGGGGAGATGGGGCGTCGGGCCTCGGCGTTTCACCGCATGAGTCGTCGGGCAGGTATCTGCCTGCCGGGCAGATGGCCTTCTGCTTCGGGATGCCATCCCAGGGATGTCTCGAGCGTCACGAGCTTCTTTCACGAGTGTCGGAGGGTGTCACTTCCCTCACGCAACCCGGAGTCAGGTCATGAGTCTCAGTACGGACAGGGCCTCCCAGGCCTTCACCTTCAAAGGCGGCATGCTGCCGATGACGGTCATGGAACTGGTCAGTGGAGACCCGGAGCAGATCCGTGCCCAACTGGTCAGCAAACTCAGCCAGTCCCCCGCCTTCTTTCAGCACACGCCGGTGGTGTTGAGCGTCGAGAAGCTCGACGAGCCGCACCTGGCGCTGGAGCGTATCTGCGCCGTGTGTCGCGGCCACAAGCTGTTGCCGGTGGCGGTGCGCGGTGGTGGCGACCCGGTGCGCCAGTCTGCCTGGGCATTGGGTCTCGGGTGGTTCCCGCCCCAGGAAAATCGCGGCCGGACGCTGGAGTCCGTGCCGCCGGTCACGACTGTCGAGCCTGAGGCGAAAGCGACTCCCGCCGACGAGCCAGAGGCGACTGTCGCGGACGAAAAAGCCGCGGTCGTTGAGGTGCCGGCCCATGCCAGCAAGGTTTACCGTGGTACCGTGCGCTCAGGGCAGCAGGTCAGCGCGCCAGAGGGTGATCTGGTGATCATCGGTGCCGTGAATGCCGGTGCCGAGATTCTGGCCGCCGGCAGCGTGCACATCTATGGCGCCCTGCGCGGCCGGGCGCTGGCCGGCATCCATGGCGATCGCAATGCCAGCATCTACTGCAAGGAACTGCATGCCGAGCTGCTTTCGGTAGCGGGAACCTACAAGCGCCTGGACGACATCGACAATCGTCTGCTGGGTGCCAGTGTCGAAGTCGTGCTCGAACACGACCAGCTTTGTATCGCACGCCTCGGTTGAGTGATGCCGGCGTGCCTCGAACGATATCCAATATTTACCGGTGATCCCCGTTTCACGGGGGACTCTCAGCAAGGAAGATACCTTTGGCCAAGATTATCGTAGTGACGTCAGGCAAGGGCGGAGTCGGCAAGACGACCAGCGCCGCCGCCATTGCCACCGGACTGGCTCTGCGCGGCAACAAGACCGTCGTGATCGATTTCGATGTGGGTCTGCGCAACCTGGATCTGATCATGGGTTGCGAGCGGCGCGTGGTCTACGACCTCGTCAACGTCATCCAGGGCGAGGCCAATCTCAAGCAGGCGCTGATCCGCGACAAGCGCATCGACAACCTGCATATCCTTCCGGCCTCCCAGACCCGTGACAAGGATGCGCTGACGCTGGAAGGCGTCGAGAAGGTGCTCGAAAGCCTGCGGGAAGAATTCGACTACGTCATCTGTGACTCCCCGGCCGGTATCGAGCGCGGTGCCCAGCTGGCGATGTACTTCGCGGATGAAGCGGTGGTGGTCACCAACCCGGAAGTCAGCTCGGTGCGCGATTCCGATCGCATCATCGGTCTGCTGTCTTCCAAGACACGCCGTGCCGAGAACGGCGATTCTCCGGTGCGCGAACACCTGCTGATCACCCGCTACCATCCGGCGCGCGTGACCGGGGGGGACATGCTGAATCTGACGGACATCCAGGAAATCCTGTCGATCCCGCTGATCGGCCTGATTCCCGAGTCGGAGGCCGTGCTGCGCGCCTCCAACCAGGGGGTGCCGGTGACCCACGACCAGAAGAGCGATGCTGGTCAGGCCTATGTGGACTGCGTTTCCCGCCTGTTGGGCGAGGAAGTCCAGCTGCGCTTTCATGAAGTCGAGAAGCGCGGTCTGCTGGCCAGAATGTTTGGAGGGGGGCGCAAGTGAAATTACTGGATTTTCTGAAGCGAGAGCGCAAGAAGACGGCCAATGTCGCCAAGGAGCGGCTGCAGATCATCGTGGCTCACCAGCGCAGTCAGCGTGATCAGCCGGATTACATGCCGATGCTGGAGCGTGAGCTGCTGGAGGTGATTCGCAAGTACGTTCAGGTCGATCAGGATGCCATCAACATCTCGCTGGACCGCGAGGATGATTGTTCGGTGCTCGAGCTGAACGTCACTCTGCCGCGCCCCGGCGAGGCATGAGCAGACTCGACAACCGCTGATTCGTACGACTTTCCTGCCAGAACATCGCCCCCCTCGGGCGCGGTGTTCTGGCATGTGCATTTTCTGACCGTCCGCGTGGAGATTTCCTGTGGCAGAGCCCACCTTCCTGTGGCACGACTACGAGACCTTCGGCGCCGACCCGCGCCGCGACCGTCCATCGCAGTTTGCCGCCATTCGTACTGATGCGGAGCTCAACGAGATCGGTGAGCCGCTGACGCTCTTCTGCAAGCCCGCTGACGACTTCCTGCCTCATCCGATGGCGTGCCTGATCACGGGGATCACGCCTCAGCAGGCCGAGCGTCGCGGCCTGCCGGAGGCCGAGTTCGCCGGGCGCATCAACGACGAGATGAGCGTGCCGGGCACCTGCTCGGTGGGCTACAACAGCCTGCGTTTCGATGATGAAGTCAGCCGTCACCTGTTCTATCGCAACTTCCTCGACCCCTACGGGCGTGAGTGGCAGAACGGCAATTCGCGCTGGGACCTGATCGATGTGGTGCGCGCCTTCCATGCGCTGCGCCCCGAGGGGATCGAGTGGCCGCGGCGCGAGGACGGAGCCCCCAGCTTCCGTCTGGAAGATTTGACGGCCGCCAATGGCATCGAGCATGCCGGCGCGCACGATGCCCTGGTCGATGTGCGGGCCACCATCGCCCTGGCGCGTCTGCTCAAGTCACGCAATGCCCGGCTGTTCGAGTATCTGCTCAAGCTGCGCAACAAGCGTCATGTCGCCAGCCTGCTGGACATCGGTGCGCGCAAGCCGATGCTGCACATCTCACGTCGCTATCCGGCCTCGCGAGCATGCGGTGCGCTGGTGGTGCCGCTGGCGGAGCACCCCTCCAATGCCAATGGCGTCATCGTCTATGACCTGTCGGTGGACCCGGCACCGCTGATGGATCTCACTCCCGAGGAGATTCGGGCGCGGGTGTTCGCCAGTGCGGATGACCTGGCGGAAGGTGAGGAGCGCATCCCCCTCAAGGTCATTCATCTCAACAAGAGCCCGGTGCTGATGCCGGCGACGGCGCTCAAGGATGTCTCCGGCCCTCACCAGGGGGAATACGGCGAGATCGTCGCGCGCCTCAAGCTCGACCCTGCACGATGTCGTGAGCACTGGAAGTGGCTCAAGGACAATGCGGGGGTCGGCGTGAAGGTCGCCCAGGTGTTTGCCGAGACGCCGCCGGCCGGCCCGGCTGACCCGGACCTGATGCTCTATTCGGGAGGCTTCTTCTCGCCCGCGGACCGCAAGGAGATGGAGCGCGTGCGTGCCTCTCACCCCGAGGCACTGGATGACACGCCCTTCGCCTTCCAGGATGGGCGGCTCGAGGAGATGCTGTTCCGCTACCGCGCACGCAGCTACGGCTACACGCTTGATTCAGCCGAGCGGGAGCGCTGGGAGCAGTGGCGCTGGGAGCGCATGAATGACGAGCAGGTCGCCAGCCTGACCGTGAAGGGCTTCGTCAGCGAGATCCAGCGTCTGGCCCAGAACGAGCAGGATCCGGCGCGCGTGCAGATTCTGGAAGAACTGGCGATGTATGTGGAAGGCATCATGCCGCCACAGGCCTTTGGCTGATTCTCGAAATTCTCGCAGCCACAACGACACGACCCCGGCGAATTCGCCGGGGTCGTGTCGTTCATCTCTCAGAAAAATCTGACGCTCCACTCGGCTCTGATCTGCCCTTCACTCCACGGCTCCGTCCTTCACGGAAGCGTTCTGACTGACCCGCCTGGCCGTCGGGCATGCACGCGTGGCGCGATCAATGCTGGGCATTGCCCGCAGGTTGCGCCGAGGGAGCGGCGTTGGTGGCACCGTGCTCGGCACGTGGCGCCTCCGGCAGCAGGGGGAGCGCGAGCGTCGGCAGGCGCTGATCGAAGTCGCTGGGGATCTCGGGATCAAAGGCCAGTTCCAGCGGCGCCGCCTGAGTCACCTGCTGCCAGGCGTCACGGATATCCTGGACGCTGACCTGCTCCACGGCGTGGATCAGTTGCTGGCGGCGATCAAAGTCGGTCCAGCCGAAGCTCAGTTCGCTCCAGTTGCGTGATGCAAGCTCGGAGAGGCGGCGCGGCTTCTGCTCGAGACCATCGATCACTGCGCTGCGATAGCTGGCGAGCGTGGCCTCATCCAGCGCCGTGATGCGCTCATCGAAGGTCGTGAAGAAGGCATCCATGCGCGAGAACAGGGTCTTGCTGTCCTTGGAAGGCGACTGGACCAGCAGGCTCAGGCCCGGGGCATCCAGCATGGGGGAGTAGCTGGCCGAGACGATGTAGCCCAGTTGCTCATCGGTGCGCAGCCGGCTGTAGAACGGGGCTTCGATCAGCTGGCCCAGCACGGCCAGACTGGCCTGACTCTCGAGCGTGCGATCCTTGCCCTGCAGGTAGCGCAGTGCGCCGGCATCACCGCGTGAGCTCTCCGGTCGCAACGCGAGGGGCTGGTCCACCCGGTGGATGGCAAGCTCCGGGATGCCGTCGCGCGTGACGCGGGGGGCCAGGCCATTGATCACCAGCTGACCGGTCTCGCGTGCCTGAGTGTCGCTCAGGTTGCCTGTCACCATGGCCTGGACATGCAGGCGTGCCAGGAAGCGCTTGCGGAAGGCGTCCAGACGTTCGCTGGTGATCTGCTCCAGCACGTCCTGCTGCTGCGAGACGGTGGTGGGCTGGCCGACCAGCGCTTCACTGAGACTGCGGCCCAGCTGCGTATACAGGGGCGCCTGGGCGCGATTGCTCAGGCTGCGTGTCATGCGCTGCGTGATGCGTGCCAGTCGTTGAGAGTCGATGTCACCATTGACCAGTTGATCCAGCACCTCGCGCATTTCCGGCTGCTGGCCGTCGCGCCAGCCACTGAACTGCAGCGTGATGCCGCGGCCATGGGCATAGGCCAGAGCATCCTGTCCGGCCAGACGTGCCGGGTACAGGCGGGCATTCAGGCTGTCGTTCAGCCACGCCGCCAATACGCGACTCATGACTTCATCCTCGACCGAGGCACTCACGGCGGGGTTGAGCAGCCCGAAGCGCCACTCGGCCTTCGGGACCCCGAAACTGTCATCACCCTGATACCAGAGTTCGGCACCGGGCTCGTCGATCAGCTGACGTGGCGGCGCATCGGGCAGATTCAGGACCTGAAAGTCGCTGGCCAGATAAGGGTTGGGAGCCGGAAGGGCAAGCCGGGCGGCTAGCGAGGGATCGTCTCCGGCACGGGCGACGGCATCGTCCGTGAGGCGCGTCAGGGTATAGGGCGCCTTGAACCATTTGCCCTGTTGCTCTCCCGTGACATCAGGGCCGGAGTAGACCTCCAGCAGATTCTCTGGCGTCAGGCGATCAAGGGTCGACTCGATCAGCTCGGCGTCATAGTCCTGCATCAGGTAGGGCGCGGCCAGCACATCCTTGACCGGATAGCGCGTCATCATCATGGCCAGGCTGCTGGCCAGGTCCACGGGAGAGCTGCGCTGCTGGAAGCGGAATTCCTGCTCGCCCAGCGCCGCCTGCTCCTTGTAGCGCCACTCCTCCAGGCCCTGCTGGCGAATCAATGCCAGATAGTCGAACAGCGCGGCGCGGATTGCCGGCTGATGCCGGGCGCCCTCGGGCGTCAGGGTGACACTGATGCTGAGCAGGGCATTCTCGCCATCGCTGGGGCCGCCGCCGGCCGAGAGCCCATCCGCCCAGCCCTTGTCCTTGAGTACCGCCAGCAGGCTGCCTTCCCCTTCATGTCCAATGAGGTTGGCAAGATAGCTGACCGGTTTGACGCGATACTGCGCGACGGGGTCCTCGATGGGGAACATGAAGTCGAGCTCGCGCTCCTGCTTGAGTGCCTTGACCTCCACGCGTGCGGGCAGCTCATCGGCAGTGACCAGCGGCGCGTCGATCTGTGGCCGTGAGAGCTCGCGATTCGGGACATCGGAGAAATTGTGGCGCGTCAGTGACTCCAGCGTGTCCAGCGATTGGGGGCCGACCAGGGTGAGGCGCATCACGCCGGCGCCGTAATGCGCCTGATAGAAGTCCACCAGGCGTTGGCGCAGGCTGCCGGCCTCGCTGTCCTTGAGTGTCTCGAGGCTGCCGACGCTGAAGCGGTTGAAGGGGTGCTCTGGATTGAGCGCCTGCTCGACAGCCTCATTCACGCGCCGCCCGTCATCCTGCAGGCGTGCCTGATATTCGGAATGTACGGCATGACGCTCGCGGTCGACGTAGTCGGCATTGAACTGTGGTGCGACGAAGAAGCGGGCAAAGCGCGGCAGGGCCTCGGCGAAGGCATCCGGTGCGATATCGAAGAAGTAGTTGGTGTCCTGGCTGGCGGTGAAGGCGTTGTGCTGTCCGCCGTGACGGGTGATGAATTCCTGATAGGCATCAGGCTCTGGATAACGATCGGTGCCGAGGAACAGCATATGCTCGAGGAAGTGAGCAAGTCCGGGAACGTCATCGGGGTCCTGGGCGCTGCCCACCTCCACGTCCATGGCAGCGGCAGCCTTGTCAGCCGCCGGGTCGCTCACCAGCAGCACCTTGAGGCCATTGTCGAGCGTCAGGCTGCGATAGTCGCGCTGGTCATTGGCGCTCTTGATCACCGGGCCTGCCTGGGTGATGGCAGAGGCCGCGGTGGCTGTCGTCATGGAGGACGGTGCGGGGGGCGTGGAGGAATCGGCCAGGCTGACGCCGGGCGACAGGCCGGTGATGACGATGGCGGCAATGGCAGCGCTCAATGCGAGCGGACGGAATCCTGATGGCAAGGACATCTTCTCTCCTGGTTCACGGCACCGATGACACTGGCATGGTGGTTCGATAAGGGCGATTCATGCGTCGCAAGCGCGCAGGTAGATCAGCAACGCCTCACGAGCAGCGCAGGTCCGAGGATGTGCTCCCCTCCTGGCGATACGCGTGTCTGACCGGCCTGGATTCAGCGTTCCCGATCTGAGCATGCTGTCCGGGCGCCGAGTGGCGTCTCTCAGCTCAGCATCGGGCCAGTGGGGTGCGCGACGCTCCATTCCTGGTGCGCGGGATCATTGACCCGGCGAGCGACGGGGAAGGCTGCGAGGCTGGCGTCCGGTGTCAGCATGGCACGTACCCTGTCCAGCGGGGTATCGGCGCTCAGCCATTCCCGCACCTGATGCGGGGCGATCACCGCCGGCATGCGGTCGGTCAGACGTGCGGTGACACCCGCGCACGCCACGCTGATCAAGGCGAAGCTGTCGCGCCCCTCGGGGGGCAGTCCTTCCATCAGCGGGGGGCTGAAGTGGCGGGTCCACAGCGCGGCGAGCAACAGCGGAGCGCGGGTGGCGTGCGTGACCAGAAATGGCTGCTTCATGCGCGGCTGTTCCTTCCAGACATAGACCCCACCGACGGGAATCAGTGCCCGTTGACTGGTAAAGGATTCGCGGAACATGCGTCGCGTTTCCAGCGACTCGGCGCGCGCCACGTGGGGCGCGTGGTCCATGACCTCCAGCCAGCTGGGCGTCAGCCCCCAGAGCGCTGGCACCTGGCGAAGCCTCGGGCCTTCCAGGCGCAGCATCGAAACCGGCAGGCGCGGAGCGCGATTGGCGCTCACCAGACGCTCCTCCCGCAGCTGACGCGTGAGGGCAGGCGTCGCGAGTGATCCGAACAGTTCACTGGGCGGCAGGTCTTCGGGAAACGGGGGAAGGTACAGGCGTCCGGCCACGGAAATCCTTTGAGATGAAGGGCAGGGGGGGAACATGCAGGGCGACGCATTGCCCAATCATGAGCGCGAGAGCCCCGCTGCACGCGGCAGTCGCCAGCATGCCACACCTTGGTGGCGCTTGCGTTTGTGCTCAGTCTCGATATGCTGGACGGAAACACTGTTCGATTCAATGGCTGACACGGGGCGCTTCAAGAGCAGGATGCTCAGGTATCGTGACTCTCTCTGCCAACCCGCGCAGTCCGGACACACACCGCGCCAGATTCGCTGCGCGGTAACGCATCTCAGCACCAGAGGAATTCGATGGCCCGTCCACGTCAGCATGCACCGGAAGCGCTGCATGCGCGGGTAATGGAGACATGCGATGAATGGCTCAAGCAGCAGCCCGTTCACGCCTTGTCCTTGCGCAACCTGGCTCGCGAAGTCGGTTGCGCCCCCAGTACCCTGCTCAAGCTCTACGGCAGTTTTGGCAACCTGCTCCAGCACGTCAATCTGACGACCCTGGACCGTCTGCGCGATGCGATTGCCGGGCAGGAGACCCCGAGCCCCTCCCAGCGTCTCAAGGCATTGGCGCGAGCCTATTGGGGCTTTGCCCAGCGCGACCCCTATCGCTGGCAGCTGCTGTTCGATTTCCCGCTGGCCCAGGAAGGGGAGCTGGATCAGCGTCAGAACGCCATGATCGAAGGCTTGTTCGAGCGAGTGGAGCTGGCTCTGGTCGAGTACGCTCCCAAGGTGGAGTCAGTGGAAGCCAAGCGCATGGCGCGAACCCTGTGGGGCAGCGTGCATGGCCTGGTCCAGCTGGGCATGAATGAACGCCTGGGTCTGTGGCAAGGACAGCCGCTGGAAGTCACGGAACTGCTCGACCAGCTGCTGGATACCATGCTGGCGGGGCTCAAGGTGCGCAGCGAGGCTGCAGGCTCGGGGGATGCCACGGAAGCAGGGCGATGAGTCGAGACCTTCTGCGGCGGCCACGCTTTGCCCCCTTCTTCTGGACCCAGGCCCTCGGGGCCTTCAATGACAATCTCTTCAAGAACGCGCTGCTGCTGCTGCTGACCTTCGTGGTCATCGAGCAGCGCGGTTGGGACACCGGCGTCGTCAACAATCTGGCCGCCGGATTGTTCATCCTGCCTTTTCTGCTGTTTTCCGCCTGGGGCGGCCTGCTGGCGGACCGCCTCGACAAGCAGCGGCTGATCGTCAGGCTCAAGTGGCTGGAGCTTGCCACCATGAGCGTGGCGGCGGGTGCCTTGATCTTCGAGGCCTGGGAGCTCTTGCTGGCGCTGCTGTTCATGATGGGCACCCAGTCCGCGCTGTTCGGCCCGGTCAAGTACGCCATCCTGCCTCAGCATCTCAAGGCCGATGAGCTGGTCAGTGGCAATGCCTGGGTCGAACTGGGCACCTTCCTCGCCATTCTGGTCGGTACCCTGGCGGCCGCGGCCTTGATGGCGCTGGGCGGTGAGCTGGCGCGCTGGGCGCTGTCGGCATCGCTGGTGTCGCTGGCGGTGCTTGGCGTACTGGCTGCCATGCGCATTCCGCCGGCGCCTTCCGCTTCACCGGGGCCGGTGCCCTGGCGGCCGCTGTCCGGCAGCGTGAAGGTGATGCGCGAGGGGCTGAGCAATCGTCGGCTACGCTGGGCGCTGCTCGGCATCAGTGCGTTCTGGTTCCTCGGTGCGAGCTATCTGACGCAATTGCCGGCATATGCGCGGGATATCGTCCATGGGGCCGAAGGGGCGACATCGGCCCTGCTGGCGGCCTTTGCCATCGGCATTGGCCTGGGGTCGCTGGCCTGTGAGCGTGTCTCGCGTGGACGACTCGAGACAGGGCTTGTGCCCTTCGGGGCGCTGATCATCTTTGCCGGCGGGCTGGACCTTGCCTTGCGCCCGGCGCTGGCTGAGGCCCAGATGGCCACGCCGCTGATCGAGCTGCTGGGCATCGCCGGATTCTGGCGCATGTGGCTGGATCTCGGCGTCATCGGCTTCGGCGGCGGCCTGTATATCGTGCCGCTCTACACGCTGTTGCAGCTGCGCAGCCCCGAGGACCATCGCGCGCGCATGATCGCGGCCAACAATGTGCTCAATGCCTTGCTGATGGTGCTCTCGGCCGGTGCCGGCATTCTGGTGCTGGGCGTGATGGGGCGTGATATTCCGGACTTCCTGCTGCTGCTGTCCTTGATCAGTGGATTGATCGCGGTGATCTGCATGCTGCGTGACCCGCGGCCCTTCCTGCGGCTGATCATCTTCATCCTCATTCACCTGATGTATCGGCTGCACCTCAAGGGGCGCTGGCGGATACCGGCGGAAGGCGCGGCACTGGTGGTGTGCAACCACGTCAGCTTCATGGATGCGCTGATACTCGGCGGCGCCAGCCCGCGCCCATTGCGGTTTCTGATGGATGCCGAGATCTATCACTCTCCCTGGCTGAAATGGTTCTTCCGCATTGCGGGGGCCATTCCGGTGGATTCCTCGCGCAAGGACCCCGCCGGTGTGCGTCGTTCACTGGAAGAGGTCGGCAAGGCGCTGCGCGAGGGCGAGGTGGTCATGATCTTCCCGGAAGGCAAGCTGACGCGAGATGGGGAAGTGGGACGCTTCCGGCGCGGGCTGGAGCTGATCCTCGCGCGTGATCCGGCGCCGGTGATCCCGATGGCTCTGGGGGGCCTGTGGGGGTCGTGGTTCTCCCACGGCGGCGGGCCGGCCTTTGCCAAGTGGCCGCGTCGCCTGCGTGGTCGGGTGGAGTTGTGCGTCGGTCGCACCTTCGCGCCGGAGAACGTCAAGGCTGCGGAGCTGGAAGAGGCCGTGCGCGATCTGCATCGCAAGGCGACACGCCTGGCGGACTGCCAATGACGGGGTGAAGCTGCTTTGGTCGAGGGTGGCAGCCCCCTCACGTGGTGAGCGCGAGAGCGTTCCCTGAAAAAAAGACGCCGTCCGTGGCTTCACGGGCGGCGTCTTTGCGTATGCGGTTCACGTTCTGTGAACAGTGATGGCGCTTACGCGGCGGCGCTGGAGCTGCTGCCGTGGACGGCAGGCTGATTGGATGGCGCGGTGTGGCGGGTGACCCAGAAGCCGATGCCGCCCACCAGGCATGCGGCAAGCATGACCAGCGGTACCGGCAGCATGTTGGAGCCGTTCAGCCACAGGCTGGCAATCGCACCGTAGAGTCCGCCGCCCAGGAAGAGCGCGGTGCCCGAGATGGCGTTGGCGACCCCGTGGCCGCGGGTGAACAGCGACTGGTAGTCCGCCATCACGTTGGGGGTGATCATGGCGCCTGCGCCAAGTACCACCAGCATGCCGGGAATCAGGGTGGCGGCGCTGATCGTGCCAGTGAGGCCCAGCCCCAGCAGCCAGGTGATGCCGGTCAGCTGGACGCTCAATGCCAGCTTGACCAGCGTGCGCGTGCGCAGGTGCTTGAGGCCGAGGTGATTGAGACGGTTGCCGACGAACATCGCGACCACATTGGCGCCGAAGGCCAGCGCGAACTGCGGCGGTGTCATCCCGAGTAGCCCTTGATACAGGTAGCTGGCATTGGTGATGAAGGTGAACATGATGCCGGGCCCGCACAGGATCAGCATCAGGTGCCCCGGGACTCCCCGGGTGGTGAGGACGTCGCCATAGCTGCGCAGCACATTGCGTGGTCTGAAGGGCGTGCGCTCGCTGGCGGGGTGGGTCTCCGGCAGCCAGCGATGGATGATAAGACCGACTATCAGCCCGTAGACACCCAGCGCGAAGAAGATCGTCGTCCAGTGGCTCAGTGAGATCACCAGGGCGCCCAGGGACGGCGCTATCAGTGGCGCCGTCATCAGTACCATGGTCACGTTGGTCATCAGGCGCGCGGCGTCCTTGCCGGTCGCGACGTCTCTCACCACGGTGCGCGAGACACCGCCGGTCATGCCGGTGGCGATGCCCTGAAGCACTCGCCAGACCAGCAGCCAGTGGAAGTCTCGTGTCAGTGCGCAACCAAGTCCGGCGACGAGAAACAGCACGAAACCACTCAGGGCGACGGGGCGGCGCCCGAGACTGTCGGATAGCGGGCCACCGCCCAGCTGACCCATCGCGTAGCCGAAGAAGAACATGGTGATGGTCAGGCCGATGCGATGCTCGTCCACACCGAAGTCGCCTGCCATGGAAGGCATGGCGGGCAGGTAGGCGTCGGTCGCCAGAGGCGCGAGCGCCACCATCAGTGCCAGCATCAGCGTGAAGCGTGCGGGGTGGTGGTGCAGGACAGTCGTCGGGGAGGAGGCTTGGGTCATGAGGGCCATTTGCGGGTAGTGGGCAGTGCAGGAAAAGGTGGTCCGGCGATCCGGCGATCCGGCGATCCGGCGGCCCGGCGTTCCGGGCAGGCACAGGATAGCGTGTGTCGCCGGCATTGGCCGCCCCGTGGCATGCAACACCGCATTGCAATGGACGTGAACGCGAAGGGCCCGCCAGATGGCGGGCCCTTCGCGCATGACGCTGCAACGTTACCCTGCAGGCGCTGGATCAGGTGCGCGTGGTGCGCGAGGCCTGCCAGCAGCGTGCCGAGGTGATCTGGTTGTCCTTGACCTGCTGGATCTCGATGCGGGTCGTGCCGATGGCCAGACTGGCTGGCGCATCCGGGAAGGATTCCAGGTGCTCGAGGATCAGGCCATTGAGCGTCTTGGGGCCATCGGTCGGCAGCTGCCAGCCGATGGCCTTGTTGATCTCGCGGATGTTGGCGGTACCCTCGATCACGTAGCTGCCGTTGTCCTGGGGATGGATTTCCTGATGGGTGCCGGCCACGTCGGTGGTGAACTCGCCGACGATCTCCTCGAGGATATCCTCCAGTGTCGCCAGCCCCTGCACATCGCCATACTCGTCGACCACGATGCCGATGCGGCGCTTCTGCTTCTGGAAATTGAGCAGCTGGGTATGCAGCGGGGTGGATTCCGGGATGAAGTAGGGCTCGCGGGCCTCCTGGATGATGGAGGCCTTGGTGACCTCGTCCAGTGACAGGAAACGGGCCGCATTGCGCAGGTGCAGGATGCCGATGATGTTGTTGATGTCACCCTTGTAGATCGGCACTCGTGTGTGCTGACTGGCGCGGATATGACTGAGAATGATGTCGAGATCATCATCGAGGTCGATACCGAAGATTTCCTGACGCGGCACCATGATGTCATCGACGGTGACGTTCTCGAGGTCGAGGATCGACAGCAGCATGCCCTGGTGACGGCGCGGGATCATGCTGCCAGCCTCGTGGACCACGGTGCGCAGCTCGTCACGGGTCAGGCTGTCGGCCCCGCCGCTGACATCGCGAACGCCGAACAGGCGCAGCAGGCCATTGGAAATGCCATTGACCAGCCAGACCAGCGGATAGAGCAGCTTGAGCATGGGTTCGAGAATCACCGACGCCGGGTAGGCGATACGCTCGGGATTCACGGCGGCCATGGTCTTGGGCGTCACTTCGGCGAAGATCAGCACCACGATGGTGAGGACGGCAGTGGAGATGGCAGGGCCGGAGACATCACCGAAGTAATGGATGGCAATGATGGTGGCCAGAGACGCTGCCAGATTGTTGACGAAGTTGTTGCCGATCAGGATGACGCCGATCAGACGGTCCGGGCGAGATAGCAGGCGGGTGACGCGCTTGGCGCCGCGCTCACCGCTCTTCTCGCGGTGGCTCAGGCGATAGCGGTTGATCGACATCATGCCGGTCTCGGAGCTCGAGAAGAAGGCAGACAGGAAGATCAGGATGACCAGCAGGCCGAACAGCAGCCCCAGCGGGGTGTCGTCGCTCAAGAGTGAAGGGTCCTCGGTGGCGGATTTACGCGCATGATACTGCTGCCGTGACGGCAATGCACCAGCTGCTGCGGGTGCTGCCCGTCACGACAGCGACGCTCAGTGGGAAAACACGACCTGCAGGGCGAACTTGGTGCCGAAGAAGGCCAGCGCCAGCACCAGGCAGCCGCCCAGCGTCCAGCGCGCCGCGCGCTGTCCGCGCCAGCCCAGGACATGATGGCCGAACAGCAGCACGGCGAAGATCACCCAGGCGCCGAAGCTCAGGACCGTCTTGTGCGCGAGGTGCTGGGCGAACAGGTTGTCGAGGTAGATCATGCCGCTGAGAATCGACACGCTGAGCAGGATCATTCCGGCCCAGATCAGCTCGAACAGTGCGCGCTCCATGCTGGTCAGCGCGGGCAGTACCTGGACGATGCCGCGGGTGTGACGCTTCTTCAGCGCATGTTGCTGCAATGACAGCAGACCGGCCTGCATGGCCGAGATGCTGAAGAAGGCCAGTGCCGCCACTGAGGTGAGGATGTGGGCGATGAGCCCCGCGGAAAGTGGATTCTCGGTATTGGCGCTGGGAAGATTCATCACGCCAAGGACGCAGATGGCCGCCACGGGGAAGAGGGCGGCACCGCCGGCAATCACCGGCTTGAACATGCTGGCCAGGATCAGCAGCAGGCTGATGGCCCAGCTGACCAGCGAGGCGCTCTCGAACAGTCCGAGGTGCAGCTCGCCGCCATGGCTGATGGTGAGCCAGACGATCACGGCATGGCAGGCGACGGCTACCAGTGCCAGGCCGCGTACCAGACGTGGTCTGGACGGTACCCGGCGGATGAGCGTCAGGCCCTGCCACAGGCCGGCGCCGAGATAGAAGATGATGGCCAGAAAGGCAAAGGGCAGAGCCTGCATGTGCTGTTGTCCAGGTGCCGAGGATGTACGAGGAGGCAGGTCCTGTACGAGACGCTGCCTATATGATGTGACTATACCGAATGCACTCATGTGATTGCATCCACGCCACGCGCTTTGAGGAGGCTGGCGGAGCCGTGTCGGGGAGAGAATTCCCGGCGAGAGAGGATTTGGTCGGCGCTTGAGTGTCCCCATCATGGAGACAGACCCGCCCTGTGCGTATAATGCGCCACAGGATGAACCATTCACGCGCTGGGGCGTCATGCCGTGACCCCCGGAATCGAGGACAGCACTGTCCTCGAGCCGCTGCGAGCGGCCCCCAGACGTCCCTAGCCGGAGAGGCCCATGTTTCAAAGTTTGAGTGATCGCCTGTCGCAGACGCTGAAGTCGATTACCGGCCAGGCCAAGCTGACGGAAGACAACATCAAGGACACGCTGCGTGAAGTGCGCCGTGCGTTGCTTGAGGCGGATGTCGCACTGCCGGTGGTCAAGGCCTTCATCGACCGCGTGCGCGAGCGTGCCGTCGGTCAGGAAGTGTCCAAGAGCCTGTCGCCGGGTCAGCAGTTCGTCAAGATCGTCCAGCAGGAGCTGGAAGCGATCATGGGCGAAGCCAATGAAGGTCTGGTGCTCAAGGGCAGCCCGGCCGTCATTCTGATGGCGGGCCTGCAGGGTGCGGGCAAGACGACCACCGTCGCCAAGCTGGCGCGTTATCTGCGTGAGCGCGAGAAGAAAAAGGTGTTGGTGGTCTCGGCGGACGTCTATCGTCCGGCCGCCATCGACCAGCTGGAAACGCTGGCCAGGGAAGTCGAGGTGGATTTCTTCCCCTCCGACTCCTCTCAGCAGCCTGTCGCCATCGCTGAAGCGGCGATGAAGCACGCGCGTATCCAGTTCCACGACGTGGTGCTGGTGGATACCGCCGGCCGTCTGCATGTCGATGCCGACATGATGGACGAGATCGCGGCGCTGCATCGCAGCGTCAATCCTGATGAGACGCTGTTCGTCGTCGATGCGATGACCGGTCAGGATGCCGCCAATACCGCCAAGGCCTTCCATGAAGCCCTGCCGCTGACCGGTGTCGTGCTGACCAAGGCCGATGGTGATGCGCGTGGTGGTGCGGCGCTGTCCGTTCGCCACATCACCGGCAAGCCGATCAAGTTCATGGGGATGGGGGAGAAGGTCGATGCCCTCGAGCCCTTCCACCCGGACCGCATCGCCTCGCGCATCCTCGGCATGGGCGACATGCTGTCGCTGATCGAGGAAGCCGAGCGCAGCGTCGACAAGACCAAGGCCGAGCAGCTGGCCAAGAAGGTCCAGAAAGGCTCGGGCTTCGATCTCGAGGACTTCCGCGACCAGCTTCAGCAGCTCAAGAACATGGGTGGCATGGGCAGCCTGATGTCCAAGCTGCCGGGCATGGGGCAGCTGGCGGAAGTCGCCCAGAGCCAGGCCAGCGAGAAGGAGCTGGGCAAGCTCGAGGCGATGATCAACTCCATGACACCCAAGGAGCGTCGCAACCCGGATCTCATCAATGGCTCGCGCAAGCGTCGCATCTGCATGGGCTCCGGTACCCAGGTGCCGGACCTCAATCGTCTGCTCAAGCAGCACAAGCAGATGGCCAAGATGATGAAGAAGGCCGGCAAGAAAGGTGGCATGCAGAAGATGATGCGTGGCATGTCCGGCATGATGGGCGGCGGCGGTCCCGGTGGCATGGGTGGCCCCGGCGGCATGGGCGGTCCCGGCGGGATGGGAGGCATGGGTGGCCCGGGCGGCGGACGCTTCCCGCGTCGCTGAGTCTCCGGCAAGGCACTGAGGTTCTCGCCGACAGGATTTCGTGGCGTCAGAGTCACGAATCGCGCCCCGTGACACGGCTCGTGTCGCGGGGCGCGCGTATGGTCATGGAAAAAGGTTTCCAAGGCTTGGCATTTTCCGTAGAATGTCGCCTCTTCGTGTGGACCCTCCATGCGAAGCCGAGTTCTGTGGCACGATTTTCACTTCAACACGAAGGACAGATTACGCAATGGTTACCATTCGTCTGGCACGTGGTGGCGCCAAGAAGCGTCCCTTCTACCACCTGGCTGTAGCTGATTCCCGCACAGCCCGTGATGGCCGCTTCATCGAGCGCGTCGGCTTCTTCAACCCGGTCGCTCGCGGCCAGGAAGAGCGTCTGCGCATCGATCTCGAGCGCATCGCTCACTGGCAGCAGCAGGGCGCACAGGTCTCTGACCGTGTCGCTCAGCTGATCAAGGAAGCTGGCAAGCAGCAGGCTTGATTTCCAGGATGCCTACTCACTCGAACAACCCGCAGCCGACCGCACACACCTCGCATGGCGATGATGTGGTGGTCATGGGGAAGCTTACCAGCCCCTATGGCGTGAAAGGCTGGCTCAAGGTGTACTCCTACACCAGCCCGATCGATGGCATCTTCGACTATGCCGGCTGGATCCTGAAGCTTGACGGGAAGCAGATTCCCGCGCGACTTGCCCAGGCACGTCGTCATGGCAAGGGTCTGGTGGCGCAGCTGGAAGGTGTCGACGATCGCGAAGCGGCGCAGGCGCTGGCCGGGGCGGAGATTCTCCTGCCCAAGCAGCAACTGCCGCAGCTCGAGGTGGGTGAGTACTACTGGCATCAACTGGAAGGTCTCGAGGTGGTGACGCTGGATGGCCAGCGCCTCGGACAAGTGAACACCCTGATGGAAACCGGTGCCAACGACGTTCTGGTGATCAAGCCGAACGACGACAGCATCGATGAGAAGGAACGGCTCGTGCCGTACCTGCCCGATCAGGTGGTTCGCGATGTGGATCTCGTCAATGGACGCATGAGCGTCGATTGGGATCCCGAATTCTGATGAAAAGCACAGAGAGCTGACGCCTGTGTGGATTGGTGTAGTAAGTCTGTTTCCGGAAATGTTCACGGCGATCACCGCCAGTGGCGTGACCGGCCGAGCGGTCGACAAGGGCCTGCTCGAGGTCGATTTCTGGAACCCGCGTGACTACGCCACCGACAGGCACCGTACGGTCGATGATCGTCCCTACGGCGGTGGTCCCGGCATGTTGATGAAGGTCGAGACCCTGCGAGGCGCCATTCGTGACGCCCGTGCCGCTGGCGGTGACGACGCCCGCGTGATCTATCTCTCCCCGCAAGGCCGCAAGCTGGATCAGGCCGGTGCCCGCGAACTGGCGACGAATGAGCGCCTGATCGTGGTGGCCGGACGCTATGAAGGCATTGACGAACGCGTGGTGGAAGAGGAGATCGACGAGGAATGGTCGATCGGCGATTACGTCCTGTCTGGCGGTGAGCTGCCAGCCATGGTCCTGATCGATACGGTAGCGCGCCTGGTGCCGGGCGTACTCGGGCATGAAGCCAGTGCGGAGGAGGATTCCTTCACCGACGGCCTGCTCGATTGTCCGCACTACACTCGCCCCGAAGTCATCGACGGCAAGCGAGTGCCGGAAGTGCTGCTCAGTGGCAATCATGCCCTGATCAAGCGCTGGCGGTTGCAACAGTCTCTGGGACGTACCTGGCTCAGGCGTCCGGATCTGCTGGAGAGCCGCACGTTGACTCGTGAGGAGCGCAAGCTGCTCGACGAGTTCATCGCGCAGCACGCCCGGAAAGGCAAGGCCTGACCTTCGCGGACCTCGCGTTCGCTGTCAGGAGAAGGCCGCCACCGTGGCGGAGGTGCGGCACGGCCCGGAGTCATCTTGCGGGAGCCCCGTGGCGCGTCACACACAAGGTCGATCCCCGTGTTCAAGGCCGTTTGCGGTGCCGGGGTCATGACGAACATCAGCCTCAGGGTTGATGCTAACGAATTTGGAGCTAGCGATGAGCAGCAAGAACAAACTGATCCAGGCGATCGAAAACGAGCAGATGGCCAAGGAAATCCCGGCCTTTGCACCGGGCGACACCATCGTCGTCCAGGTCAAGGTCGTCGAAGGTACCCGCGAGCGTCTGCAGGCCTTCGAAGGCGTGGTGATCGGCAAGCGTAACCGCGGTCTGAACTCCGCCTTCACCGTCCGCAAGATCTCCCACGGTGTGGGCGTCGAGCGTACTTTCCAGACTTACAGCCCGCAGGTTGCTGCCATCGACGTCAAGCGTCGTGGTGACGTCCGTCAGGCCAAGCTGTACTACCTCCGTGAGCGTAGCGGCAAGTCTGCACGCATCAAGGAAAAGCTGGGCTAAGCGCTCCGCATTCCCTGACTGCAGAACTCGGCAGTACGGCGGAGGAGCGAATTGCCACTTGCTCCTCCGCCACACAAAGACCCCGCCATGCCTCGCATGGCGGGGTCTTTGTGTCTGTGGATGAGGGAAAGTTGCCGCAGTGACCGTCGGATTCATTTCAACGTCAGGGCGTCACGGTAGAATTCGGCAGTCGTCGCGCCGGAAGGTGTCGGTTGCGCGCATCGGGAAGGAGGAAGCAGGCATGAAGGATGACGAGACGCTGGTCGCGGCATTTCTCGATACGTTGTGGCTGGAGCGCGGTGTCAGTGACAACACGCTTGGTGCCTATCGAAGTGACCTCGAGAGCTGGCAGCGGTGGTTGCTGGAGCAGCAGGAGTCCGGAGGCGAAGCCACGCCATTGCTGGAGGCTACCCCTGTGCAGGTGCAGGCATTCTGTGACTCACGACGTGAATCGCATGCGCTGCGCTCCACCGCGCGACTGTTGTCTGCGTTGCGGCGGTTCTATCGCTGGGCACTGGCCGAGGGCATGATCGAGGCGGATCCCGTGCATGAGGTGCGCCTTCCCCGCGTGATCCCCAGCCTGCCTGGCACGCTCGACGAGGAGGAAGTCGAGCGCCTGCTGGAGGCGCCGGATCTCGAGACGGCCATCGGCCTGCGCGACCGGACCATGCTGGAGGTGCTCTATGGCGCGGGATTGCGCATCAGTGAACTGGTCGGTCTGCGGGTCGATGCGCTCAATCTGCGCCAGGGTGTGGTCAGAGTGATCGGCAAGGGCGATCGCGAGCGGCTGGTGCCGTTGGGCGAGGAGGCCTGTGACTGGCTGTCACGCTGGCTGTCGGCTGGCCGACCTGCGATGATGGCCGACCAGACGCGCCCGGCGCTGTTTCCCGGTCGGCATGACAAGGCCATGACGCGGCAGACCTTCTGGCACCGCATCCGGCGCCACGCCGTCACGGCCGGTATCGACAAGCCCCTGTCACCGCATACCCTGCGCCACGCCTTTGCGACGCACCTGCTCAATCATGGTGCCAACCTGCGTGTCGTGCAGCTGTTGCTGGGTCATCGTGATCTATCCACGACCCAGATCTATACCCATGTGGCTCAGGCGCGTCTGGAACGCCTGCACGCCGAACATCATCCGCGTGGTTGATACCAGGCACTTCGCCCCGCGGACGCCAAGGAGAGTCTGATGAGCAAGTTCACCCGCCGCCCGCAGCGCCTGCCACAGGCGTTGCGTCTGTTGAGCGCTGCTACCCTGCTGAGCGTGATGGCACCGCTCGCCCAGGCTGACGCGCTGGATGACCTGCGTGACAAGCTGGTGGTCAATGGCCAGCCGTTGCCGGTGGAGTCGCTGGCTTCCAGTCCGATCGAGGGTCTCTTCGAGGTGAAGCTCACCAGCGGCGAGACCTTCTTCACCGATGCGACGGGCAAGCACCTGATCGTCGGGGAAATGTACCGCAACGACGGTGACAAGGGGCTGGTGAATCTCAGCGAGCAGAAGGCCAATGGCGAGCGCCAGAAGCTGCTGGCCGAGGTCAGTGAGGACGACATGGTCATCTTCCGTCCGGCGGGTGAGGTCAAGGCGGTGATCAGCGTCTTCACTGACACCACCTGCCCCTATTGCCGCAAGCTGCATGAGGAAGTCCCGGAGCTCAATGCGCGTGGTGTCGAAGTGCGTTATCTGGCCTTCCCGCGTGGCGGTCTGCGCTCGCAGGGCGCACGCGAGCTGGCTCAGGTATGGTGTGCCGAGAATCGCACCGAGGCGATGAACCAGATCAAGAATCAGAGGCAGGCGCCCAAGCAGGAAGCCAGCTGTGATGCCCCGGTGGAAAGCCAGTATCAGCTCGGTACGCGCATGGGCGTGCAGGGCACACCGGCCATCGTGATGCCGGATGGCAAGATGGTGCCGGGCTATCTGCCGGTGGATCGCCTGACCACCATGTTGGGACTGGATGGCTGATGGTGTGACGCCTCAGAGTGGCTGCGCGTTGACAGGGCGTCCTGCCTTGCTACCGTGGTCACGAAAGACACAGACGCGAGCCGTCTGGATAATAGACCGACGACAGGTCGGCAAGGCCATGGCGCTCCGGCGCGGCCTCCAAGGCTGGATACCGTAACAAGAGAGGAAAGCGACGTTGAAACCGGTGAAAGTAGGAATCTGTGGTCTGGGTACCGTAGGCGGCGGCACGTTCAACGTGCTGGTACGCAATGCCGATGAGATTGCGCGTCGTGCTGGACGCCCGATTATCGTCGAACAGGTTGGCGCTCGTCGTGACAACCCTGACTGCGATATCACCGGCGTCAGCCGCACGCATGACATCTTCGAGGTCGCGCGCAACCCCGAGATCGATGTGCTGGTCGAACTGATCGGTGGCTATGACGTGGCCTATGAGTTGGTGATGGAAGCGATCGCCAACGGCAAGCATGTCGTGACCGCCAACAAGGCGCTGATCGCCGTGCACGGCAACGAGATCTTCCGCGCCGCGGCCGAGAAAGGGGTGATGGTGGCCTTCGAGGCAGCGGTCGCCGGTGGCATCCCGGTCATCAAGTCCCTGCGGGAAGGCCTGGGCGCCAACCGTATCCAGTGGCTGGCCGGCATCATCAACGGCACCGGCAACTTCATTCTCAGCGCGATGCGCGATGAAGGCCGCAGTTTCGATGACGTGCTGGCCGAGGCGCAGGCGCTGGGCTATGCCGAAGCGGACCCGACCTTCGACGTTGAAGGCATCGATGCCGCCCACAAGCTGACCATCCTGGCCTCCATCGCCTTCGGCGTGCCGCTGCAGTTCGACAAGGCCTACACCGAAGGCATCTCGCGCATCACGGCCGATGACATCGAGCAGGCCGACAACCTGGGCTATATCATCAAGCACCTGGGGATCACCCGCGCCACGGCCAAGGGTCTTGAGCTGCGTGTGCATCCGACGCTGATTCCCAAGGAGCGCCTGCTGGCCAATGTGCATGGGGTCAAGAATGCCATCGAGGTGATGGGCGATGCAGTCGGTCCCACCCTCTACTATGGTGCCGGCGCCGGTGCCGAGCCGACGGCCTCTGCCGTCGTGGCGGATCTGCTCGACGTGGCGCGCGATATCGCCACCGACCACCGCTACCGCGTGCCGTATCTGGCCTTCGCCGAAATCAATCAGCACGGTGACACCCTGCCGATCCTGCCGATGGAAGAGATCGAGACGGCCTGCTACCTGCGTCTGCATGCGGTGGATCGTCCGGGGGTCCTGGCGCGTGTCGCGTCGATTCTCTCCGAACAGGGCATCTCCATCGAGGCGATCATCCAGAAGGAGGCCACCGAAGGCGAGCTGGTGCCGATCATTCTGCTCACGCACCGCGCGCGCGAACTGCACATGAACGAAGCGATTCGCCAGCTGGAAGCGCTGGTGGATGTCGCCGGTTCCGTGGTGCGCATTCGCGTCGAGGATCTCGACGACAACGCCTGATCGCGGGCAAACGGTACCGGGTCATCGAGGTTGATGGCTCGGTACTGCTGGGCAGCCGGCGCAGGCCGGAAGAGCAAGAATCATAACGGTGGCGAACGCCACGGGAAGACACGACATGCGTTATATCTCCACGCGCGGCCAGGCGCCGGCGCTCGGTTTTGAAGATGTGGTCCTCACGGGGCTTGCCAGCGATGGTGGCCTGTATGTGCCGGAAACCCTGCCGCAGTTCAGTGCCGAGGAACTGACGGCGATGGCCGGTGAGTCCTACGCGGAAATCGCCTTCCGTGTCATGAAGCCCTTCGTCGATGGTGCCATCGATGACGAGACCTTCCGTGAACTCGTGCGCGAGACCTACGCGACCTTCAGTCACGATGCGGTCGTGCCGCTCAATCAGCTCGACAGCAACCATTACCTGCTGGAGCTGTTCCACGGCCCGACGCTGGCCTTCAAGGATGTCGCGCTGCAGCTGCTGGGTCGCCTGCTTGATCACTTCCTTGCCAAGCGCGGCGAGCGTGCGGTGATCATGGGCGCGACCTCCGGTGATACCGGTTCTGCCGCCATCGAGGGCTGCCGTGCCTGCGATCACGTGGATATCTTCATCCTGCATCCGCACAACCGCGTCTCCGAAGTACAGCGCCGCCAGATGACCTCCGTGCTGGCGCCCAACGTCTTCAACGTCGCCATCGAAGGCAACTTCGACGATGCCCAGGCGATGGTGAAGGCCAGCTTCGCCGATCAGGATTTCCTGGATGGCACGCGTCTGGTCGCGGTCAACTCGATCAACTGGGCGCGCATCATGGCCCAGACCGTCTACTACGTGGCCGCCGGTGTGGCGCTGGGCGCTCCGGCGCGTCAGGTCAGCTTCACGGTGCCGTCGGCCAACTTCGGCAACATCTTTGCCGGCTATCTGGCCTCGCGTATGGGGCTGCCGGTACGTCAGCTGGTGATCGCCACCAACGCCAACGACATCCTGCATCGCACCATCTCTTCCAACGACTTCTCGCGTCAGGAGCTGAAGGCGACGCTGGCACCGTCAATGGATATCGTGGTGTCCTCCAACTTCGAGCGTCTGCTGTTCGAAGCCTATGGCCGTGATGGTCAGGCGATCCGTGAACTGCTCGAGCACTTCTCGCGCGAACCGGCGGCGCTGGCAGATGCCCCGCTGGCCAGGCTGCGTGAGCTGTTCTCCAGCCACAGTGTCGACGACGAGACGATTCTCGAGGTCATCCGTGAAGCGCATCAGCGCACCGGCGAGATCCTCGATCCGCATACGGCGACAGGCTATCGCGCGGCAGAAGTCTGCCGGACGGATACCGCGACGCCGATGATCACGCTGGCGACGGCGCATCCGGCCAAGTTCGCCGAAGCGGTGGCGCGTGCTGGTTTCGCGGGTGTCGATCTGCCGCCACATCTGCATGACCTGCTGGAGCGCGAAGAGCGCTACAGCGTGCTGCCGGCCGAGCTGGCTGCCGTGCAGGACTTCGTGCGCGAGAATCGCCGCGGGTGATCGCATCAACGACGGCTCAGGCCTCCGGGGCTGAGCCGTCGTCCTTCTTTCATGGCCGTCATTTTCGCAGTCCGCTGTCGAAATGACGGCCATGTCGTTTGTCAGGAGTTCTTCATGTCTGTCACTCCCTCCTTGTCACCCTCCTTGGCACAAGGCACCGCATCGCGCCCTGATGAGCGTACGCTGGCGGCCAGCATCGCGCGGGTCATCCAGCCTCGCGTCAGAGATGAGCGCCTCTACCAGCAGGGGATCGCGACGGGGCTCAGCGAACTGCAGGCACGAGTACTGGCAGGGCGGTTGACGCTGGAGAGCTGCAAGGCGCCGCTGGAGGCGCTGGTCACGCCGGCGCTCCGGCACATCGAGCATCCCGAGCGGCTGGCGGATGGCCGGCGGGCGGCAGAGCGCATCGCGCGTGCTGTCGCCGAGGGTGAGCACATCGGCATCCTCACGGACTATGACGTGGACGGCATCACCTCGCATGTGGTGATGCTGCGCACGCTGACGGAGCTGTTCGATGTGCCCTACGACCGGGTGCACAGTCTGATCGGTCATCGCATCCACGATGGTTACGGCATCAGTCTGCCGCTGGTCGAGCGCATCATGACACTGTCGCCGCGCCCGAGCCTGATCGTCACCGCGGATTGTGGTTCCAGTGATGAGGCGCGCCTGGCGCTGCTCAAGGAAGCGGGGATAGAGGTCGTGGTGACGGATCACCATGCGTTGCCTCAGGAAGGGCCGCCGGCTTCCGCCTACGCGACCGTCAATCCGACACGTGACGATTGTGCCTATCCGGATGCGACCATCGCCGGTTGCATGGTGGCCTGGTTGACCATGTCATTGACGCGCAATGTGCTGATCGAGCAAGGCAGATTGCCGGGGGATGCGCCCAAGTTGTCGCCATGGCTGTCGTATGTGGCGCTGGGGACGGTGGCGGACTGTGTGTCACTGGGGGGCAGTGCGATCAATCGTGCGGTGGTCAATCTGGGCCTGACGTTGATCAATCGCATGCAGGAGCCCTGCTGGCGAGCCATGGCAGAGCGGCTCGGGGCCGATAGCGTGCCCTTCGATGCCGAGACGCTGGCCTTCCAGATGGGGCCGCGCATCAATGCCCGCTCACGACTGGATGATCCTTACGCCGCGCTGCATTTCATGCTGGCGCGTGGAGATGAGGCTGCTCAGCGCGCGCTGGAGGTGCTCGATCAGGACAATCAGTCGCGCAAGGCGATCGAGGCCGAGATGGTGGAGTCGGCGCGCGCCTTGGCGCTCGCCTCGTTGCGGGAAGGGCATCAGGTGATCGTGGTGCATCTGGAAGATGGTCACCCGGGAGTGCAGGGCATTGTCGCTTCACGTCTCGTGCAGCAGTTCGGGCGTCCGACCGTCGTGCTGACGCCAGCCGCGGTGCCCGGCATGTTGACCGGGTCCGGGCGCTCCATCGAAGGATTGCATCTGCGGGATGCGTTGCAGCGAGCGCATGACCTGGCACCGCAGTGTCTGCCGCGTTTCGGTGGGCACAGAGGTGCGGCAGGGGTGGGCTTGCCCCTGACGGAGAAGGATACCTTCACTCGTGCTCTACAACAGGCGGCCGCGGAGCAATTGGGTGAAAGGGCGCTCAACCCCTTGATTCTCAGTGATGGTGAACTGGCAGAAGGGCAGTTGAGCCTGGAGACCCTGGATGAACTCGAGCGTCTGGCGCCCTTCGGGCGTGAGTTCGAGGCGCCTCTCTTCGAGGGCAGTTTCCTGGTCGAGAGTCTGCGACCAGTAGGTGCCGATGGCACACATCTGTCGCTTGAGCTCTCGCTCGGGCGTACACGCCTCAAGGCGATCTGGTTCCGGGCGCTGTCGCCGGGGGAATCGCCGGCATTCGGCGTGGGGGCCGCTCTGAAGTGTGCTTACAAGCTGTCGCGCAATCGCTGGCGGGGGAGAGAGTCGCTGCAGCTGATGCTGGAGCATGCCGTACCAGCATGAGCGTGCTTGAATGAATTGCGGTATCTGGCCAGAAAGCCCTTGTGCTCAGCCCGGA
>NZ_JAQJIO010000015.1:0-58918 GCF_027947415.1 Cobetia sp. MMG027 | reverse complement strand
CACTGATGATGCACCCGTGGTCGTCTCGGAAATTCCAGATCGTGCGGTCGGGAATGGTGGGGATGTCTCTATTCCGGCAGGTGAAGCATTTGCGGACACGGATGCTTCGGATGAGCTGACTTACTCGGCAACAGGCTTGCCCGACGGCTTGGTTATAGACCCGTCAACTGGCCAGATTACAGGTCAGCTGGCCCTTGATGCCTCACTGAATGCCCCTTATGCCATCACTGTCACGGCTGATGACGGTAATGGTGGGACTGTCAGTTATAGATTTACATTATCTGTCCCGAGTGAGCCTCTTGCACTGCCGAACTCCACCCAAGCCCCAAGCACCTTTGTGCCTGATAACCGCGTTACGGCTCCTTATGCCAATCAAGTACTGGACGCTGATGGACTTGGCACTGATGGGCTTGACGCTGATACAGATCAGGGGCAAGGAAGTGGCAATGACATTGGCAATCTGGATAACTTCCTTCGGGCGGGGGTTGATAATGGCCTGAACGATCTTGGCCAGTTTGGTTTGCCGGAAGCGATGACAGTTCGTTATCAGGGGACCCAGACAGATGGCTCTCCACTGCCGGGTACTCTGGCGGTGGATGGTAGTAGTGGCCAGCTCTCCGGGAAGCTGCCTCCGGGTATGGATCGTGCACGAATTACCGTGATCGGGGTCGATGAGTACGGCAATACGAAGACTCGCGAAGTGCTGGTTGATGCCGATGGCAATGTTTTGGAAGAGCGCGAGGATCAAGTGCTATATCGTCGTCTCGATGTCAGCATTGACTCTCAGGGTTCGGCGGAAATTGTGCATGAAGAGAATACCGGTAACGATATGCAGATCGACCGCATGAACTTGACCGGAACACAACTTTCGATCTTGGTGAATGATCCACGTGCAGCGGAAGTTTCTCGTTATGAAGGGTCGCTTGGAGATGGTTCCGTGTTGCCTGATGGATTGACCATTGACCCAGAGACTGGCGATATCACGGGAGATATTGCTGGACTTGAGCACTCTCTGAATGTCCGGATCGTGGCAGTTTCAGGCGATGGAACGGTGCGTATATTGTCCTTGGATATCGCCTTGCCTGCTGAAGTGGATACGGCGGGGGCACGCTGGCAGTCGCTGGACCAGCAGGCGGAAGACGCCTTGGCAGAAGTTGGCGATAATCGACAGGAAGAGAGTTTGGCTAATCGCCTTGCCCGCATGCTTAAATTGTCATGAAACACCGAAGATTAATGTGAACAATAAGCCAGATTTCAAAAATATGACTTCAGGAAAGGGACTCATGAGTCAAAAGCTACTCGCGGTATCACCTTTGGCAGCGCTGCTTCTCCTCAGTGGTTGTGCTGTGAACCCTAGCCCACTGACGATGGCGGAAATACAGCCGAAGGCAGCGGAAGACGTAAAGACGCTCAATGCCTCACAGAGTGAGGTGACCGGCCTTCTGACGCCAGAAATGGCAGTGGCTCGTGCGCTGCTCTATAACCGTGACCGTCATGTGAAGACGATGCAGACAGCGTTGCGTAGTCAACAGTTGGATGCTGCCAACTATGACATGCTGCCATCACTGACGGCTCGAGCAGGCTATACGACTCGCAGTGAATATGAAGCAACGCAGAGCGTACCATTCGTGGATGGTGAGCCGGGGGAGCCCACCAATGACAATAGTTATAGCGTGTCTCAGGAGCGAAACCGCAAGACTTATGGCATAGATTTCACTTGGAGCATTCTGGATTTCGGACTCTCCTATGTGCGTGCCAACCAAAGTGCCGATCAGTATCTTATTTCCGTCGAGGAAGAACGCAAGGCAGTTCAGAATCTTGCTCAGGAAGTACGCACTGCTTACTGGAAATCAGTCTCTGCGGACCGCTTGCTCAGCAAGGTTGATCCGCTCATGGTACGGGTCAATGAGGCGCTGGAGCATAGTCGTGCGATTTCTCGTCAGCGTCTTTCCAGTCCTCTCGACAGTTATTCCTATGAACGCAGTCTGCTGGATGTGAAGCGTAGTCTGGACAGCCTGCGTAACGAGTTGATCGGGGCGCGAGAGAAGCTGGCCAGCCTGATGGGGCTACCGCCGACCACGTCGCTGGAGCTACCGCAATACGATACGGCGCAGCTCAAGGCACCCAAAGCCAAGCTGGACGTGGCGACCATGGAGCAGACAGCACTGCTGATGCGTCCGGAAGTACTGACCACGCATTACCGTGAGCGTATTGCACGTGATGAAGTCCGCGCATCCTTGCTCAAGATGTTCCCGGACCTGAGCTTCTCGGCGAGTTATTCCTACGATGACAACCAGTACTTGCTGTTCCAGGACTGGACTAGCGCAGGTGCCGCAGTCAGTTATGACCTTCTCAATGTCTTCCAGGCCAGTGCCAACAAGGAAGCTGCCGAGACAAGCGTCGAGATTACTCGTCAGGAACGCCTGGCCGCATCGCTTGCCGTCCTGACTCAGGTACATCTGGCGCAGTTAAAGTACATGGCCGCTAACCGTGATCTCGGGACGGCTCAGAATTATCTGCAAGTCTCACGGAACATTTCAGACCTGGTTACCCAGCAATCGCGCTCTGGCAGCATTGGCGAGCTGACTGCCATCAAGGAACAGCTCAACTCTCTGATTGCAGAGCTACGTCGTGATCTTGCCTACGCACAGATCCAGAATGCCTATGCGCGTGTTTACCAGAGCATTGGCCTTGATCCGTATCCGAAACTTGAAGGCAAGGCTGAGCCGGCGCAGCTTGCGAGTGCGCTGGTGCAGCGTCGTCAGGACTGGGATGACGGCCAGATCGGTGTCGTGGTAGAGCCGATTGCTGAGCAGTCTCCGGTACTGTCGCAAGGGGACAACGGAGGGGCACCGTCCTTCAGCTTTGATGCAAATACCTTTGCCGTCGCCGGCCCTGTGCATTACAGCTTCTCTACCCCTGCTGGGGAAGGGCTTCCGCAATGGCTGACATTCTCGCAGGCTACGCGTACTTTCACTGCTGCACCGGACGCACCTGCTACGCCGCTGACCATCACGGTCAAGGCCGAGAATGACAAGGGTGTCTATGCACTGGATCGCTTCGTTCTTGCGCCGGGTGATAGTTTTACTGAGGCCTAGGTTTCAGGAGCGCGCAACTCATTGAGTGGGCGCCGTCTATTGTGGGCGGCGCTCCTTTTGTTTTGTCTGCCAGGAAAGGTGACCTCAAGCATGAAAACTCGCGATATGCGACACCGCTGCCCGCAGTCCTTGCGTAGCCTTGTGGTGCTGTCCTGCGCCACTCTTTTGATGTCGACGGTACAAGCGGCCAAGGCTGCGGATGAGGCGCAGGCGGCATTGGAACCTCAACGGGCTGTGATCGAGGCGACCGATAGAGCGACCATCAGCAGTGAAGTGAGTGGGCGTATCGAATCGATGGCGTTTCGTGAAGGGGATGCTTTCACGAAGGGGCAAGTACTGATCAAGATGGATTGTGGTCAGTATGCCGCTGAGCGTGATCGAGTGGGGGCTAGGCTTGCCAGTGCCCGTCGCAAGCTGGAGAACAATCGGCGACTTCTGGAGTTGCGCTCAGTCGGTCAGTTGGAGGTGGACCTTTCACGTTTGGCCGTCAATGAAAGTGATGCCGAATATCGGATCGCGCGGACCAATGTGAACCGCTGCGCCATCAAGGCACCTTATGACGGGCGAGTGGTTGAGCGCAAAGCAAGCGTGGGGCAAAGTGTTCAAGCTCAGGCTGAACTTCTGGCGATCGTGGGGAAGAAGCTCGAAGCGAGAGTCATCGTGCCCGCGGACTGGCTTGCTTGGTTAGAACCGGGGCGCCAGGCGCAATTGGCCATCGAGGAGACTCGCGAGAACGTAGCTGCCAAGGTAACGCGAATTGGGGCCAGTGTGGATCCTGTGAGTCATACCATTCCCATCTGGGCTGAGATCGATGTCACGGCATCCTTGCGTCCAGGCATGACTGCCTCGGCAATTTTCACGCCTCCCATTGATCTCGCGCAGGAGCGGTAATGCAATGCATTGGTCAGCAAGAGAGAGTGTGAAGTGAGTGAGCCGAATCAGTTCGATACCCCGCGATTGTCTGCCCTGTTCGATGTTGAGCACCGTATCCGTCGAGCCGAGACGCTCAAGGCGCTTCGCTACGTCGCAGTCAATGAATCTCGGCAGGTGGTGGATTATCAGCAGGCAGTCATTGTAGAGCGATCAGGTGTCAAAGGCTGGCGTGTGACGGCGTTAGCCAATGTGCCGTCAGTCGATCGCAATAGCCTATATGTCCAGTGGGTTGAGCATGTCATGGCCCACCAGCTCTCCAAGAGTGCTGAGCCGTATGTGCTCGACAGCCACGCAATGGATGATTGGGCGAAGGATACCTGGCCAGAGGTATGCCCAGGCCAGGTATTGCTGGTGCCTCTGGATACACGGGAAGGCACAGCTTCGTGGTTGCTGCTGGCTCGTGAAGAGCCCTGGACTGTAGGAGCGATGAACCTGGCTGCTCATCTTGGCGAGGTGGCCGGGCATGCCGCACATGCCTTCGTGGAAGTGCGCAAGCGAGGACGATTGCGTCACTGGTTCACTTCATCACGCTTCTGGTGGGGCTCCCTTTTACTGATCCTTCTGATCCTGTGCTTGCCTGTTCGTCTATCTGCGTTAGCGCCGGCCGAATTGGTCGCGAGAGCGCCTTTGGTCGTGTCAGCACCGATGGATGGTGTCGTGGACCGGGTCCTGGTTGAGCCTAATTCTCATGTCGAGGCAGGTCAGCCGTTGGTCAAGCTGCAGGATATTGAGGCCAAGGCCAGATTCAAGGTGGCTGATCAGGCTCTCAATGTTGCGCAGGCTCGCTTTGAGCAGGCGCGACAGGAAGCCTTTCGCGATGCCAAGTCACGTGCCAGCATGGCCGCACTTAGTGCTGAGCGTGATCTGAGGCAGGTGCAACGCAGCTATGCCGAGACTCAGCTTGGGCAAGTGGTATTAAAGGCCGACGAGGCTGGATTGGCCATCTTTGATGATCCCAACGATTGGGCCGGGCGACCGGTGCGCACGGGGGAGCGCATCATGCAACTGGCCGACCCTGACGAACGTAAAGTGAGTATCGAGCTGCCGGTCGAAGATGCCTTGGTGCTCTTCGAGGGCGCCCCCGTCACACTGTTTCTCGATTCGCGCCCACTGTCGCCAATAGAAGGGCAGGTAGAGCGTGTCAGCTACAAACCTGTGCTCAATGGGCGTGACCAGCTTGTCTATCACGTCTCTGCAGCCCTCGATGAGTCCCCGGATTTCTTGAGAATCGGCCTGCGCGGAACCGCGCGTGTCAGTGGTGAGCGCGTTCCTCTGGCTTATTATCTGTTCCGCCGGCCTCTGGCTGGACTGCGCCAGGCCCTGGGAGTATAGGAGATGCATACCGGAGAGATTCCGCCAAGCCATCTGCTCCCCGAGCAACCACCAGCCGCAGAGCATCCTTTGCCAGAGCTGCGAGCAGACCTCCGCTTGAATCGCAGTGCACCGGATACCGATGGCGCTCCCATGTGGACGCTGTTTGATCCTCTCCGGGGGGGGTACTTTCACCTCCATCTTGGAGGGTTGCGCCTTATCAGGTTGTGGCGACATTGTTCTACGCAGGAGGAGTTGGCGGCTCGTGCGCGTGCCGAAGGTGCTGTCGTTGAGCTGAGTGATGTGGAAGGGTTGGTGCGATTCGTCGAAGCCAATCATCTAGTGGTGGCCAAGACAGCACAGGACTATCAACGGCTGAGTGATGCCGATGCAGGTCGCAAGTCCACGGGTGTCAACTGGCTATTGCATCACTACTTGTTCTTCCGGGTGCCGCTAGTGAGGCCTGATCGTTATCTGGAAGGCCTGTTGCCTGCTGCTCGGCGATTGGTCAGCCGGCCAGCACGCATCCTTCTTCTTTGTCTCGCTTTGATTGGCGGATATTTCGTCGTGAGGCAGTGGTCTGACTTCGTTGGCACGCTGCTGAGATTCCTGTCATGGGAAGGGGTCCTCTGGTATGCACTGGCGCTGATGATCGTCAAGTCCGCGCATGAATTGGGGCATGCCCTGGTAGCCAAGCACTATGGTTGTCGAGTCCCTACCATGGGGGTCGCGTTTCTCGTCATGTTTCCCATGCTCTATACCGATGCCACGGATACCTGGCGCCTGGAGAACGACCGTGACCGTCTGAGAGTTGCCATGGCAGGTGTCATGACAGAGCTCTCCATCGCGGTGTTGGCGACGGTCTGTTGGGGGTTTCTGCCGGAAGGGCCTTTGCGCCAGGCAGCCTTCTTCCTGGCGACTACCAGTTGGATGACGTCACTATTGGTCAACCTGAGCCCATTCATGCGCTTTGATGGTTACCATGCGCTGAGTGACTTGTGGGGGATACGCAATCTTCAGCCACGCGCTTTTGCCATCACTCGATGGTGGTTGCGTGAAAGGTTGTTCGGCTTTGGCGAGTCGCCCCCTGAAGCCTTTACCCGGCGTCGCAGGCACTTGTTGGTGCTGTATTCCATTGGTACCTGGGTCTATCGTTTCTTTCTCTTTCTCGGTATCGCGTTGCTGGTCTATCACTTTGCTTTCAAGGTGCTGGGTATCCTGCTGTTCGTGGTCGAGATCTATTGGTTCATCCTGCGCCCTATCATGAATGAGATACGCGAAGTGAGTAGCCGTCGCATCCCGTGGAATACCCGAACCGTAGTGACCTGTATAGCAGGTTGCCTGGTGCTCGGGCTGTTGTTCATTCCTTGGCAGGGGAGGGTCACGTTGCCTGCCGTGCTTGAGGCTGATGCACATGTTGCGCTCTTTCCGCCTGAGCCGGCCAGACTCAAACAGCAGTACGTCCTTCAGGATGAAAGTGTCCGGGCTGGACAGGTACTCTACGAACTGGAGCAGCCAGAAATCGAGATGAATCTGGCACAATCGAGGCGTCAATTGCAGGCGGTCAAGGCGCGTCTGGCGCGTCGTGCTGGTTCTGCGGAAGATCTGGCACAGCAAGGAGTATTGCGTAACCGGCTCGCTGAGCTTGAGGCGCAGATCAGTGGTCTGGAGTCACGTGCGCACTCACTGGTGATGCGTGCACCGATAGCAGGGCGTATCGATATGCCCGAAGCGCTCCACGAGGGCCAGTGGTTGGATCCGAGACAGCAATTGGCCGATCTGGTAAGTCAGCGCTCCCGAAGGGTCCACGCCTTTGTGCGTGAGCAGGACCTGGAGCGCGTGATACCCGGTAGCGAAGCGCTATTCATTCCAGATGATGGCAGTCACGACACCGTAGCACTGCATGTGCGCAGCATTGATAATATCGGGACCGAGCGTCTGGCCTATCCCGGGCTTGCCAGTCGCTATGGTGGCCCGCTTCCAGTGGAAGAGCGCCGGCGCGGGCAGAATTCGGGTAGCCTAAATCTTGAAGACGGAATCTATCGAGTCACAATGGTGCCAGATCACGATGCGCCAGTGCGCGACTGGCAAGTTTACGGGAAGGTATCAGTGGAAGGCCCTGCTGAAAGTCTGGCCGGCGCGATATTTCGGCATGCGGCTAGCGTGCTGATACGTGAAAGTGGGTTCTGAGCCTCGCGCGGCGCTGTCATGATGCATCATGAGTACACGCGTTCTGCCATTCATCAGCCAATACCTTCATCAGCTCTCCCGCTGGCATCGCTCTGGCCAGCGGGGCGCCCTGGCCCGCCCACTGTGCCCCGAAACCGGTGTCGCCCTGCGATCTGGCGGCGGCGTTGAGCGCCTTGCCGGCGGCGTAGGTGAGGGGGTAGTCCGGTGGTGTGGGGCATGATGGGTCTTCCATCAGGCGGGCAAACCGATTGGCGAGAATGCGTGCGGGGCGGCCCGAGACGATCGAGGTCATGCGGGTGTCATGCGCTGCCGGTCCTGCGAGTGCGTCTCGATAGGCGGCATCGGCGCTGGATTCCGGGCAGGCGATGAAGGCGGTTCCGAGTTGGGCTGCCACGGCGCCATTCGCGAGAGCGGCGGCAATGGCCTCACCATTCATGATGCCTCCCGCGGCAATGATCGGCAGGTGCGTGGCGTCTACCAGCTGCCTGGTCAGGACGGCAGTGCTCAGCTGGGTATCCGAGGCTTTAGGATCGAACATGCCGCGATGACCTCCCGCTTCGAACCCCTGCGCCACGATGGCGTCCAGGCCGGCGCGCTCGATGGCGCGGGCTTCCTCCAGGTGGGTCGCCGTCGCCATGAGCCAGATGCCTGCCTCCTTCAAGGCGCGGATGAAATCGCGTGAGGGTAGGCCGAAGTGAAAGCTGACGACGGGTGGGCGAGTCTCCAGCAACATCGCCTGCATGTCGGGGTCATCGGCGACGCTGGTATAGAGCGTGTCGAGTCTGGCGGGGGGCGTTGCCTCGAAGGCCTGGAAGTGCGGCGTCAGCCACTCCCGCCAGGCGCTCTCGCGAGCAGCGTCATGTGTCGGGGCCGGGTGCACGAAGACATTGACGTTGAAGGGCCTGTCGGTCAGCGCTTGCAGTTCTATGATCATCCTGCGGGCGCCGTCGGCATCCGTGGCACCGACGCCGATCGAGCCCAGCCCGCCTGCCTTCGAGACCTCGGCTGCCAGACGAGGCGTCGAGACGCCTGCCATCGGGGCCTGAATGATCGGCCACTGCATTCCCATCCTCTTCAGCATTTTCGTTCTCCCCAGCATTTTCGTTCTCCCCAGCATCGTTCTCTCCGGCTTTGCGCTCTCTCCAGTATTGCTCCATCCAGCATTGCGCTGTGCTCTGCATGCACACTCTGCCTGTGCACTCTGCCTGTGCACTTCGCTTGTGCACGCTGCGTGGCGTGATCAGGCGGAGTGGCGTGATCAGGCGGAGTGGCTCGGGTGCCTCAGGCTCATGCTACGCCGCACGCAACGCCGTGTGCCACTTATGCCTTGCGCCCTCACCATTGCATTTCCTCGGGTCATCCCAACGTCTTGTTTACTGTTTATTCGAATGAGTGAATGCATTGCTCATCCTTCACCGCAACTCAACGGAAAAGGAAAGCGCCCCCATGTCCAAGTCCCATTCTTCGGCCCATAGCGTCTCCGAGATCATCACCGAATCCCTGCTCGAGGCAGGTGCCAAGCGTTGTTACGGCATCGTCGGCGATACCATCAACCATTTCACCGACGCCATCCGGCGCTCCGAGATGGAGTGGGTGCATGTGCGGCATGAGGAGGTGGCCGGCTTCGCGGCAGGGGGCGAGTCCTTCATCAGCGGGGAGCTGACCTGCTGCGCCGGCACCTGTGGCCCGGGGAGCACCCACTTTCTCAATGGTCTGATCGAATCGCATCGCAATGGCGCACCGGTGGTGTTCATCGCCTCGCAGATCGATACCGCCGAGATGGGCGTGGGCTTCCCGCAGGATGTGGACCAGAAGGCGCTTTATTCCCAGTACAGCGTGTTCTGTGAATACCTGACCAATCCCGAGAATGCTCGCCGCATGGTGGCCATCGCGGCGCAGAAGGCGCTGGCGGAAGGTGGGGTCGCGGTGCTGATCGTCCCGGGGGATCTTTTCCCACAGAAGCCGAAGGCCTCGCTGCCCTGGCGTGCCCACCGCTTCTCGCCGGTGATCCGTCCGAGTGAGCAGGAGCTGGCCGCCGTCGCCGAGGCGCTCAATCAGCCGGGCAAGGTGTCGATCTACGCCGGGGTCGGCTGTCAGGATGCGCAGGAAGAAGTGCTGGCATTGGCACGTCGCCTCAAGGCGCCGGTGGCTTGGACGTCGCGTGCCAAGGACTTCATCGAGCCCAACAACGAGCAGGAAGTCGGCATGACCGGCGTGTTCGGCCTGCAGGGCGGCTACGAGGCCGTCGCGGAATGTGACACCTTGCTGCTGCTGGGCTGCAGCTTTGCCTGGTCCCAGTTCTATCCGGACAAGGCCACCGTGATCCAGGTGGATCTCGACCCCGGCAAGATCGGTATCCGTCATCCGGTGGATCTTGGTGTCGTCGGTAGCGTCAAGGATACCTGCGACGCGCTGCTGACCCGCGTGGACCCGCGTGATGACAGTGGCTGGCTGGACAGCTGCCGCAAGAAATATCTCGAGGCACGCGACGAGGCCGCCGTCACCTCCGATGATGAGCATCTGATTCACCCGCAGGAACTGACCCTGGCGCTGGACCGCCATGCCAGTGAGGACGCCGTCTTCACCGCTGATGGCGGCAGCCCCATGGTGTGGTGCCTGCGTCATATCCGCGCCAACGGCAAGCGTCGCACGCTGCCAAGTCTGATGCATGGCACCATGGCCAATGCCTACCCTCAGGGCATCGGCATCCAGAAGGCCTATCCTGAACGTCAGGTGATCGCCATGTGCGGTGATGGTGGTCTGTCGATGCTGATGGGGGACCTGCTGACCCTCAAGCAGGAGAAGATCCCGCTCAAGATCGTCATCTTCAACAACAGCACGCTGGGCTTCGTGGAGCTGGAGCAGAAGGTCGAGGGCATCCTGGATACCTACACCGAACTCGAGAACCCCGACTTCTCGCTGGTCGCCCAGTCCATGGGGCTGTGGGGACGGCGTGTCGAGGAGAAACACGAGCTGGATGAGGCAGTGCAGAGCCTGCTGGCCCAGGACGGCCCCGGGGTGCTCGAGGTCAAGGTCAACCGCATGGAGCTGGTGATGCCGCCGCACATCGAAGCCGGGCAGGTCGCTTCCACCGCGCTCTACTCCGCCAAGGCGGTGCTCAATGGGCGCATGGATGACGTGGTCGATCTGGTGCGCAACAACTTCACCGGTCGGTGAGTACGACTTGAGAGGTTGTGACCCACTCATGCCTTCACTCAAGAAGGCATGAGTGAAGGCGCAGACCAGAAGGCGCAGACCAGAAGGCGTAGACGACAAGGCCCCGATCCAGAGGATCGGGGCCTTGTCGTTGGCACGGCAGGTGACTGAGGAGAGCTGCAGCACGATCGGCCTTGTCTGCGGGAGCAGAGGTCAGCTCGCGGTCAGGATCACTTCCATACCTGTGAGGCGAAACCGCGCCAGTAGTCGTCCATGTCGCGATAGCTGGTCATGTCATACAGGCTGAACTTGCGATTGAGGCGGGCGCCACCATCACGCGTCAGCGGATTCCACGCCAGGCCGACATTGTCGCGGGTGGAGTGCATGAAGAAGGCATCCAGCGGCAGCACGATGTAGAGGCCCTTGTCGAAGCTACCCTCACCGAAGTCATCACCGGCATCGGTGAAGGTGGCCCAGGCACCCATGCGTGCGCCATTGGCAAAGCCGCGCGAGACATCCAGCGTCACGCCGACATCTTCTGCCAGATAGCGGCCGATACTGGCCTTGGCCAGCACATCCTCGTAGCCGGTATCCCAGTAGACGCTGGCATGGCCGGTGGTGGTGGAGTAGTCGCGCAACCCGAACTGCTGGTCGAATTCACGCTGCTTGACCCAGTTTACATCGACCCCGTAGGCCAGTGGAGAGCCCAGCGGACGATAGAGCACCTCGGCGCCGACACCGGCATACATCATCTCCAGGATGCCGCCATAGGCCATGCCGTACCAGTCACGCCCGAACTGGTGGGTGCGGGTGTACTGCAGGTTGTCGATACCGACGTCGGTCTCTTCGATATAGCGCCCGATATAGGAGCGTACCCTCGGCAGCTTGGAGTCCGAGATGTAATCGAACTTGTCGAAGTTGTCGAACAGGGTCAGCTGCGCCGAGCCGGAGAGCCAGCCGTGGCGATCGGTACGCCAGGCGGCGGAGCCGCGCAGATAGGCTTGATAGAGATAGCCATCCGGGCCGCCGATGTTCTGGTTGAGGCCCGGGGAGAAGCCGGCGCTCCAGCGATCATCGGGATTCTCGAGCAGTACCTTCTCACCCGGGTAGCGCGCGGCACCTTGTGCCTCGTCACCGTCGGGTTCGGTGGCGGCCAGCGCATAGACGCCATGGGTATAGCGCAGCTGCTGGCGGGCGTCGTGGCCGGCGTTGACGATATCGGCACGCTGGTGGACATCTTCGCGGGTATCCAGGCCGCCGGAGCGCAGGCGGTAATGGAAGCTCTCGAAATAGTCATCCAGGCGGTTGTGCAATACGCGGTTGGCACGGCCTTCGGCCTGTGCGGTCGAGCGGAAACGCGTACTCTCGCCGCTGACGATCAGCGCCGTGCCTTCGCGGGACAGGCTATCGACACGAATGCCGGATTGCGCCTGGATCTCGCGGGACAGCTCAGGCCAGCTGACCTGGTTGCGTGAGGGGGCTTCTGCCTGCAAGGCCTCCGGCGGGCGGTCCAGCTTGGCCTGGGAGAGCCCGGCGAGATCCACCCCGAAGTTGACGCCCAGCATCGCGGTATTGCCCCGCTCCCAACCGGCCTTGAGGGTCAGGTTGTCGGTCACGCTCAGGCGAGCGCCCAGATTGATCGGGCTGTCCTGCGCTTGATCGTTGTCCTGTGGCTCGCTTTGATAGTCGTTGCCATCCAGCTCCACCATCATTACCAGCGGGTCCCACGGGGTCTGCCATTCCACGCCGCCGAACACGCCCATGTCGCCCTTGAACAGGCTGTTGAGGGAGAACTCGCCACCCTGGTCACCGCCGGTCTCGCCGCGACCGGGACGGTCGTTGTAGCTGTCGCGTATCCAGCCGATGGGGTTGGAGAGATCCCCGCGAGAGCCCAGATACCCCCAGCCCAGTCCCAGCGTGAAGTCCAGGTCATACCAGCGCTTGCTGGCGACCAGATATTCACTGCCGAACAGGCTGGTACCGCCCATGTCGCGCAGACCGACCGCGAGCTGCGGCAGATAGCGGCTCTCTTCCCACAGGCGGATCTTGGCATCGACCCCCTTGTCCAGATAATCGCGGTCACCGGCGATGGATTCGCCATACAGGCGGTTGGTGACCTCGGTATAGCGAAAGCCCACTTCCAGCCAATCAAGCGGCTGCAAGCTGACGTTATAGCGCTGATACGGTTCGACCTGGCTGTAGGAGAAGTGGATGCTGCCCGGCTTCTGCATGCGCGCGGTCGGTGTCTGCATCAGCCCGACGCCGCCGAAATCCGATTGGCCATGCCCCAGGCCGCTCAGGCGGCTCTCGACGGGCTGCGGGCCATCCAGCACGCCGGCGTGGCTCACGGGGGCCAGCATCACGCCCGCGCTGAGCAGCGCCAGCCTGCGGATGATGCGCGGCAGCGGTGCCAGACGCGGCCGGGCCTGCATGGCGGGAGAAGAGGGGAAATGATGCATGCTGTCTGCTGCCATCCTTTGCTTGCCTGAGCGCGAAGCGTGCGGCGGGTTCATGGACGCCTCGCTCATGGGGTCTCACTCTCGACGGATGCGGGCGCCGACGCGTCGGCGGGGGCGTTGTCGGCCGCCACCTTCGCCTCAGCCGTGCCTTCTGGCGCTTTCGCTTCTGCTGTCTCAGGAGAGTCGTCCAGCTCACGCAGCGACAGCAGGTACTCCGGCACCTGGGGCTGGCCAGTGATGGCATCCAGGCTGCGGCACGCCTTGCCCGGCCATTGCAGGCTCAACCATTCCGGCAGACTGCGATTGACCCAGGCCGCCGAGGGCGAGAGGCGCGGCAGATGGATCACGACACGATCCCCCGGCGCCAGCGTGTAGGGTTGCTCGTTCCAGGCGCTGATGCCGCGCTCGATCACTCGGCCGCTGAGCGTGATGACACTGGCGCTTTCGGCGCTGGTCCGTGCACCCGGCAGGCCGGCAATGGCCTCGCGCAGGGTCAGCTCTGGCCGCCAGTCAAGCTGACGAACGCCCACGGCGCTCCACAGCTGCAGGCGTGTCTCGGGCTGGCATTGCCCGATCCAGTCATGCGTGCTGAGCGGGATATCCAGGCGCGGGAAACGCCACAGCGCGATGGGATCGATACGCCCCACCTGACGGCCGCCGATCGGCGTGCGCTTGACGATCTGCATCCAATGCTTGAGCCCCGCGGCGGGCAATCGCTCATCGAACACCGCCTGTGAACTCAGTTGACGCAATTCGAAGAACAGCCGACGCCCCAGCTGGCGGGAGTGCTCACGTGCCTGCCGGGTCGCCACGAAGGTGTGCGGCCATTCAATGCCGTGCTCACCCCTCAGTTCGTCGAGGTGACGTGACAGTGCCTCGCTGATGGTCAGCGTGGTGGGTGGCTGAGCGCGGTCAGTCGCGGCTTCAGCGGCAAACGCTGGCGCAGGCGTCAGAAAGCCGCTCGACGCGGCCAGCAGAGAGCCGAGCAGTGCGGCGGACAGGACGGCCTTCAGACGTGTTGGCAGATAAGGTTTCACGACACCTCGACGAACAGGAGAATGGCCGTCGGCTCCCCCGCGAGGGGCGACGTGATCAAGGCGCTGACGCCGGTGGCTGTCATGCCATGTACCGTCTTGCCAGGTACTTTCATACCGGGTACCACGCTTACCACCAGGCACGTGCCACCTCCCAGCGCCAATGGGGTGAGTCAGGCCAGGCCTGAACCTCTGCAGCCCAGATTCTGGGGAAGGCATCCGGTGCCATGGCGGGGGCCACCGCGTAGTGATTGATGCTCAATGAGCCGTCGCTCCAGTGAATGCTCTCCTCACAGCGGGCGACGCGTTGCTCGCCAAGCGGGAAGGGCTGCACGCTCGGCGCGGCACACGACCAGTCGGCACGGCCCTGGGCATAGCCCTCGGTGCCATCGGCGCGTTGCCAGCGCGTGCGTACGTGGTAGCCGGGAGCCGGCTCGCCAGCGGCCAACGCGGACATCAGCGTGGTCAGGCGAGTCTCGCGATGCATGTCCAGAAGGTCGCTGTCGAAGCCGGCAGTGCCGGTCAGCCAGCCGTTCTCCAGGCGAACGAAGGCGTGGTCCGCGGTTTCAAAACGGGCCAGTTCTGTCGGAGGCGACGAGGGAGTCGTCACTGTTCCGGCAGAAGTGGCGGAAGATGACGAGGCTGCCGGTGAAGACAGCTCGTGGTCTGCTTGTGTCGGACTCGCGTCCGTGGCGCTGGGGGGGCGGGAACTGACGGTCTCAAGTGACGCCAGTACCACCATGCCGGTGTTGCCGTCGTAGCGCAGACGCAGCGACGCGTAGGGCAGGGCGCTCGCTCGTTCGGCATCGAATTGATCGCTGCCGAACACGGCGCTCGCCGTCTGACCCAGCTGCCCCTGCTCAAGCGCGGAACAGCCGCCAAGCAGCAGTGCGCCGGACACGAGCAAAGGGGCCGCCAGGCGACCCCCCATGCTGATGGATGTCGAGATCATGATGATCAGAAAGTACCTGTCGTGCCGGTGGTGCCTGTCGTCCCGGTAGAACCGGTGGTGCCGGTCGTGCCCGTGGTACCTGTCGTGCCGGTGGTGCCAGTGGTACCGGTGGTACCTGTCGTGCCGTCACCATCGCCCGGCTCGCCGCCTTCATCCGGGTTACTGCCATCGTCGGGATCGGTGGTGCCAGTCGAGCCGTCGCCATCACCCGGATCGGTGGTGCCAGTGGAGCCGTCGCCATCGCCCGGATCGGTGGTGCCAGTGGAGCCGTCGCCGTCACCTGGGTCGGTCGTGCCGGTCGAGCCATCGCCATCGCCCGGATCGGTGGTGCCGGTCGAGCCATCGCCGTCACCCGGATCGGTGGTGCCAGTGGAGCCATCGCCGTCACCCGGATCGGTGGTGCCAGTGGAGCCGTCGCCATCGCCCGGATCGGTGGTGCCAGTGGAGCCGTCGCCATCACCTGGATCGGTGGTGCCAGTGGAGCCGTCGCCATCGCCCGGATCGGTGCCGCCGTCGCCGCCATCACCCGGATCAGTACCGTCACCACCATCACCCGGATCAGTGCCGCCATCGCCGCCGTCACCCGGATCAGTGCCGCCGTCGCCACCATCACCCGGATCAGTGCCGATATCGCCGCCAGTGCTACCACCACTACTGCCATCGCCACCAGATGCGACAGTCGCCGCGACGCCCACTGCCGCTGCGAGGCCAGCGGCAACGGCGGCGATGCTGCCGGCTGCCATGCCACCGGCTGCGCCGGCACCTGCGGCAGTGCCACCACCGCTGCTACTGCCCGTACTTGTGGAAGAGCCGGTGGATGTCGTGCCCGTCTGCGCTGGCGCTTCACTTTCCGCGCGCGCGATCCCGGCAGCGAGAGGGGATAGTGCCAATCCCGCGATGACCAATGTTGTAGCAGTACGTTTCATGAGAGGGCCTTATCTCCTGCAGAGTACATCTGCACATCTGGTTGTGATCGTGATGTCCTGTCGATTGGTTTCCAATTGGCACCAATCGACAGGTCATTCACATTTTTATGACAAGACTTGAACAGAGTTGGAACAATGCGCCCAGCATGCGATTGAAAGAAGCAAGCGTACACTCAAGCCATGACATTCTCATCAATGACAGGTGAAATCAGTTGAAGCATGGCGCATCTAGTGATAATGCGAGCCATCTTAGCGTATTCCCATTCTTTAGAGAATCTCAATTCACCCGCTGGCAGAGATATGGGAGCCAATGTGACGTCTTCACCTACCGAAATCATATGGGGCCTTAAATCTTTCAGGGGACTGAGCTTACTAAATCCGGTGAGTGAAAGTCATTATAAGAAAGTGCTTAATTAATTTCTTGGGAATGGTTTGTCTAATGCTTGTCGGGGCTTGTTGTGGTCCAGAATGTATATTTGCGTATCTCTGTGTAACGGCGCGGAGGCATGTGAGTACTACTGCGTCGCATATGACAGACGCACGGTGGGTCTTGTCAACTGTGAACGGTACAGTGGAAAGTGGGTAAAATGATAGAAAATTGTTTTTATATCAATATCTTATGAGATGCATGGTGCCAGATTCTCACTCCTGGACCTGAATGAAATGTGAAAAACTGGTAGATGAATTGCGTGATTTTACAGTATGATGCGCACCTAATTTGTCACCGTGGTGTTGCGAAAAGGCGACAGGGTTGGCAAGGGTGCGAACCAGATTGATAGGAAATCAAGCACCACAGAGGTTGTCGTGTGCTCCTCTGGCAAGTGACACATTCTCCTACCGCTACTGCTGGCAATCTTCTTTCTTGTCAATCACGCCTGCATCTGACTCGCTGGTGACGTGCTTTTTTGCGTAAAGAAGTTCTTGTACTGCCAATGTCATAGTTGAGTCACTCAAACGCTATAGCGTCAAGACACAAAGCAACTTCATGAGCTCGACATGCCTGCGTGTGATGGATGAATCCTCACGCCTCAAGGCGATGCTCACTATGTGCTTTCTGTCTTGAGGTGATGCTTTGTGTCTCGCCTGATGAAATCAAGAGAAGGAGTCAAGGCCATCCAGCATTGAACTCGAGAACTTCGTTTCAAGGCGCCACATTGCATTGCTGCTTTCCCTATGACTTCTCGTAACGCCCTTTCCAGGGTGGGGAAACGTTCGTCTTAAAATTCTTGAATTGTTTCCATCGTGGAAGCAATTCTGTCGCGTCATCAGCAGCCTCTGCTGGTGGGCGTGTCCGGGCCTTGGGGTAAGCGCCGTCATATACCTCAGGGCGGTAGCGTGCCTGAACGCTGAAGGGCTCAGAGGTGCACCACCTCGGTTCCTGGGCAGCGAACCAGCGTCTCTTCCTGACGATCCATCGTCTTTCATCGCTTCAGCACTCATGGCGGATGTGCCTTGCCAAGGCGCGCCGGGTGAGCTGCTTATTTCATCTTGCAGGTTTCGGGGGTTTTACATGATCAAGGTCACCATGTTTGGCAAGGGCTGTGCGCTGAAGCCGCGCCCCCGCCTGGCAATGACCACCGCGCTGTTGATTGCCATGTTGTCTACCACCGGCTGTGCCTTTGCCCCTGGTGGCAACATGGATTATCAAGCGGAAACGGCTCCCCTGGATGATGCGCTCGAGGTCCGGCCCATCACCTTTGGCATGGTAGATGCCCTGAAGGACAGTCACGGGAAGGCCCAGCGTGACAATGAGAAGCTGGAACAGCAGCTGGCCGATTACGATTACCGTATCGGCCGAGGGGATGTGCTCAACATCATCGTCTATGACCACCCCGAACTGACCATCCCGGCTGGCTCCGAGCGCAGCGCCATCGAATCCGGCAACAGCGTTCACAGTGACGGCACCATCTTTTATCCCTATATCGGGCGCGTGAAAGCGGCGGGGCTCACCGTCAAGGAATTGCGGGCGGTCATCGAGCGTCGCCTGTCCGGCTATATCGCCTCCCCGCAGATCGATGTGCAGGTGGCGGCATTCAAGTCCCAGAAGGTCTATGTCACCGGGCAGGTGGAAACCCCCGGCATTCTGCCGATCACCAATGTGCCGCTGACCATCCTCGACGCCGTCAATCAGGCAGGCGGCCTGTCGCCGCTGGCCAACTGGCACGACGTGGTACTGACACGTGATGACAGTGATGAGCACTTCTCGCTGTATGACCTGCTGCAGAACGGCGCGCTGAGCAACAACCGTCTGCTGCGCGACGGCGATGTGCTGCACATCCCGGATGTGGGCAATCAGAAGGTCTACGTGATGGGCGAGGTGCAATTGCCGGGCAGTCTGGCGATGGGCAATTCGCGTATCTCGCTGACGGATGCGATCGCACAGTCTGGCGGTATCAATGAAGGTCAGGCAGATGCCAAGGGCATCTTCGTCGTGCGGCGCGCGGACACCAGCACTGGCAAGCTGGCGACGGTCTACCAGCTGGATGCGCGTGATTCGGCGGCCTTCGTGATCGGTGCGGAATTCATGCTGCAGCCCTCGGATGTGGTCTACGTCACGGCTGCGCCGCTCAGTCGCTGGAACCGTGTCGTCAACCAGCTGATGCCGACACTGACCGCCGTCTATCAGGTGACGCGTTCCGCCAGTGATTTCGATGACCTGCGCAGTGATGATTGATCCGCGTCATCCTCCCGTCTCCCTCTTCATTACCCACTACCACTGGTTCTCACGAGAGCCGCAGCACTCGAAGGGTGTTTCATGAATCAGACCCCGCAACATACGGCCACTGGGGCGATATCAGCGCCTGCCACTCGCGACAACGATGACGATGCGATTGATCTGGGGCGCCTGTTCGGCATCCTGCTCGATCACAAGCAATGGATCATCGCGATCACTGGCCTGTTTGCCGTCATCGGGGTGGTCTACGCGCTATTGGCGACGCCCATCTATAAGGTGGATGCCCTGATCCAGATCGATGATGCCCCTTCGACCAATCCATTGGCTGACGTCAATTCGATTCTGGGCAAGGAGCCGCCGTCCCAGTCCGAGATCGAGATCATCCGCTCGCGGATGGTACTCGGCCGCGCGGTGGACCTGCTCAACCTGGATGTCACCGTCACGCCGAAGCGACTGCCGCTGCTGGGAGATTTCCTTGTGCGCCGCGGGATGGAGCGCCCGGATTTCGCCCAGGGTTGGGCAAGTACCTGGGCAGGGGAGAGCATCAGCGTCAGTGAGATGCCTGTCGATGAGGCCATGCTGGGTGACACCATTACCCTGCGTGTCGTTGATGATGCGCATTACGAGTTGATCCAGGATGGTGAGTTGCTGGGCAAGGGGCGCATCAATCAGCTGGACAGCTTTGCCGATGGTCAGCTGAATCTGCGTGTCACTGCCTTGAATGCCGCCACAGGCGCGGAATTTGAGCTGACCCACATCAGCCGCATGCAGGCGATCGAAGATCTACGTAAATCATTCTCCGTCTCGGAGCAGGGCAAGGAAACCGGCATTCTCTCCTGGTCGATGACGGGTGAGCAGCCGCGTGAACTTCAGCGCACGCTGAATACCATCGCGGATATCTACTATTCACAGAATGTTCAGCGTCAGAGTGAAGAGGCGCGCAACAGCCTCGAGTTTCTCGATAATCAGGTACCCAAGGTGCGTGCCCAGCTCGATGAGGCGGAATCGCGCCTGAATGCGTTCAGGACGTCACGTGACAGTGTTGATCTCTCACTGGAGACCCAGTCCGTGCTGGAGCGCATCGTGAATCTGGAGGCCCAGGTCAATCAGCTGGAACTGACCGAAGCCGAGATCGCCAAGCGTTATACGCCTAGCCACCCCACCTACGCGGCACTGCTCGAGAAGAAGTCTCAGCTCAAGCGCGAGATGGACAAGCTGAATGCTCAGGTGAAGGACCTCCCGGAAACCCAGCAGGAAGTGTTGCGCCTGACACGTAGCGTGGAAGTGACCCAGGCCATCTACGTGCAGCTGCTGAATAAAGTGCAGGAAATGGAGATCGCCAAGGCCAGTACGGTGGGCAATGTCCGTATTCTGGATGATGCCGGTATCTTGCCGCAGCCCGTCAAGCCGAAGAAGGCCATGATCGTGGTCATCATGACACTGCTGGGTGGCATGCTGTCCGTCGGTGTCATTCTGCTGCGTGCGGCGTTCCGGCGTGGGGTGGAATCACCGGACCAGCTGGAAGCGCTGGGTCTGCCGATGTATGCCACCATCCCGCTCTCGGATGAGCAGGGCAAGCTGAGCCGCAAGGTGAAGCGCGCGACAGACAAGCACTCGCGCAAGATTCCCAACGGACTGCTGGCCGAACGCAATCCTGCGGATCTCGCGATCGAGGCCTTGCGTGGCCTGCGCACCAGCCTGCACTTCGCCATGCTGGAATCCTCATCCAACACCCTGATGATCACCGGCCCCAGCCCGGGGATAGGCAAGAGTTTCATTGCCGCCAACCTGGCGGCTGTCTGTGCCCAAGCTGGGCAACGCGTGCTGGTAGTGGATGCCGACATGCGCAAGGGCCACATGCACTCCATCTTCGATGAGCGCTCCGAGTGTGGTTTGAGTGACTACCTGGCAGGCAAGAAGTCGCTGGAAGACGTCATTCGCCCTGTTTCCGCACTAGAAACACTTTCCTACGTCGCGCGTGGCATTGCGCCGCCCAATCCCTCGGAACTGCTGATGAGTGCACGTTTCCAGGACTTCCTGACCGCGGTCAGCGAGCGCTATGACCTGGTCATCATTGATTCTCCGCCCATCCTTGCCGTCACCGATGCCGCCGTCATCGGCAAGCATGTGGGCACGACTCTGCTGGTCTCTCGCTTCGAGGTGAACGCGCCCAAGGAAGTGGAAGTTTCTCTCAAGCGCCTGGCAGCTTCTGGGATTGTCGTGAAGGGCGGAATCCTCAACGCGATGGAGCGCAAGGCCGCCGGCGCCTATGGCGAGAATTATGGCTATTACAACTACAGCTATAAATGATCCCGCTGTATTCCGTCATCAGTCATATTGAATTCGAAGGGAACCAGACATGAAAGACATGAGCTCTACCATGGAGCATCAACGGCGCTATTCACGTCACTACGAGCGCTTGCTTGCCAGCAAGCGCCTGCAGACATTCTTTGGCGTGCTGCTGGTTGTCGTACTGCCTGCCATGTACCGTTGGGGATTCGATTTCTGGAATACCTCCACCTTGGCACAATGGAATGCGATTCTGGGCACCGCCGCCGCCTTCACCTTGTCCTTGACGCTGATCAACCGTCTTTGCCAACTGCCGGGGACACGCTCCTTCACGTATGTCATTCCGACAGTTGCGGCTTCCTATACCTTGCTCATCATCATCTGCGGTGTGCTGGAAATCGAGGTGTCACGTCTGCAGGTCGGGATTTCCTTCGTGCTGGCCATCGTCTTCGGTGGGGCCTTCTACTATGTCGACAGCAAGCTGACCACCAAGCGCATGGCAGTGGTGCCCTTCGGGAAAGCCCCTTCCTTGTGTGATCACCACAGCAAATCAGTGTACTGGTACGCGATGAAGGAACCGACACTGGTCGGATTCAAGCGTATCGATGCCGTGGTTGCGGACCTGCGGGCAGATCTTCCCGAAGAATGGCAGCGTTTCCTCGCTGACTGCACGATTCACCGTATTCCGGTGTATCACGCTACCCAGGCCCATGAAATGATTACCGGCAAGGTACTGTTGGACCACCTCTATGCCAACGAATTCGGCTCCCTGACACCGCGTGAAGACTATGAAGTCATCAAACGCGGCATGGATATCCTCGCGGCCTTGATCCTGATTCCGCTGTTGGCCCCTGTCATGTTGCTGACGGCACTTGCCATCCGTCTGGATAGCCCGGGCAAGGCACTGTTCTGTCAGCCTCGTATGGGCTTCCATTGCCGCCCGTTTACGGTCTACAAATTTCGTAGCATGTATACCGACATGAAAGGCACTGGCTTTACCCAGGAAGGCAATGATCCACGTATCACGCGCGTGGGGCGATTCATTCGCAAGTGTCGCTTGGATGAGCTTCCGCAATTGTTCAATGTCTTGAAAGGCGACATGAGCATGATCGGCCCGCGTCCTGAATCCATGAGCCTGACGGAGTGGTATGAGAAGGATGTGCCGTTCTTCCACTATCGTCATGTAGTACGTCCTGGCATTACCGGTTGGGCACAGGTAGAGCAGGGCTATGCCGCAGAGGTAGAGGGGATGATTGAAAAATTGGAGTATGATTTTTATTACATAAAGAATTTTTCTTTTTGGTTAGATATATTGGTCCTAGTTAGGACTATAAAAACAGTTATATTTGGTGCGGGCGCAAGATAAAATAGAGAGATCTTTATATGTTTAAATTTTTGATCAAAAGTTATGTAAGGCTTTTTGGCCGAAATGTAGTTCTTTGCTTTCACTCGGTTAGTGATAAAGGGCTAAGCAAAAATTCATTCATAAAACTAATTGAGCTACTTGAAGAAGTCGGGTATAGATTCCCAGACCCCAATAAATCTTTATTCTCTGAAAACGGCAAAAGTGCTATTATTACATTTGATGATGGGTATAGAGATAATCTTGAAATAACAAATAGTTTTTTGTGTAAAAAAAATATTAAGCCTATAATTTTTGTCATCACAAAGTTTTTAGAAGGTAGTATTAAAGATAATGCAAAGTATGGTATAAAAAATATTAACCATATGACAATAGAAGAAGCTGAAGCTAGTAAGAAGATAGTTCATTTTGGTTTTCATACACATAGCCATGATGATATTGCTAAACAGGATGTTGAAAATATCTACACTAGTTTCAGTAATGGAATGGGTGGTTATGAGAAGCTGTTAAATAAAAATCAAGCAAGGTATTTTGCATATCCATTTGGGCACCTTCCTAAAGAACAGCAGGAATTTAACAAATTACTTGAAGAGTTTAAATTTGATAGAGCCTTTACTACTCGATGGGGTGCTATAAACAAATCTAAATATAGAGTTAACCGGGTTGTGATCGGTGATAATGATAGTCCCACAAAAGCCCTATTAAAGATATCAGGGCTGCTAGATGCTTACGCTTTAATAAAGTGGAGATCATAAAATGTCCATTATTAAATTACTGAACCAAGTTTTTCCTGGCTGGGGGGGTGAAGATTTCTTTAATTGGAAGTACGACAATCCTTTCGGAGAATCAATTATATTAGTTGAGAATGATGCTAGGTTTGATCATCCAGTAGCCGTTCGAATGTTTATGGCCTGGCAAATGCAAGATTCAAAAAATTATAAATATAATTGTTTTCAAGCTACTGACTCAGCGACGCATCCATCAGCGAGGGGGCAAGGATTATTCTCTAAACTTACTTTAGAGGCGTTGAAAAAATCGTCAAAGACAGGGTTTGTCTTTAATTTTCCTAATAAAAACTCAGTAAATATTTACTTAAAATTAGGATGGGCTTTAGAAGAGAGTAAAAAAGCATTATATTTGCCGCTGTATAACCGAAGAAGTAATATAGGATCATCTATATTATGCGATAATGTTAGTAATATATTAGCCACAAATTGGAAAGAGGATAAAATGGCATGGAGAATGCAATACTTAAATGTGCACAAGTTTGTAAGTAAGAAAGGCGCTGAATTTTTATTTAGAAAGAAGGCGATTAGTTATATAAAATTGGCGGATGTAGTTTATACTGAGGAAATAATAGATCATAGTGATATAGAAGAATTTATAAATTATTTAAAACGGGAAGGTTATATTTTTATCAGGTATATAGGGTTTAACACCAAATTTGAAGAAATACTGTGCAAGGGCTATAGACTTACATTCAGATATGGGGCAGATATTAATTCTGTCTCTTACAATAAACCACAAGGATATAAATTGAGACTCGAAATGATAGATGCTGATTATATAAATTAAGTTTATTATAGCTAATCATACAAGATAAATATTTTAAACCAGGGTAATAAAGCATATGGCTGTTGGTGTTTATCTTTTAATTGTATTATCTCTTATGCAAGACATACTTCCCATCCCTGGTATTAATTTAATCGACGAAATTCTGGTATTTATAGCTATATGCTACTTACTTTCACATGAGATAAACTTAAAAAACGGATTTAAGGTAAGTTATTTAGCTTTATCTTTCTTTTTAATCATTTTTTCTCAAATAATAACATACTTAGTATCACCATTTTCTAACAGTTTTGCTTTAGGTATTATACAATCACTGATCCACATCAAAGTATTCTTGTTTATCTATCTATCCTACAAAGTGTCCAAGTTTCTGTCAACGAAGTTTATCATCTATATAACTCGAACTTGCATAATTTTAGTTATAGTCGGTTTTATCCTAAATTTAATGCTTGGCGAATCTTGGCATTTAATTACTAATACTGCTATAAAATATAGAGAAGGGGTACTAAGGCCTGTTGGCATATTTGAGAATACTGCAAATTTAGGATATTTTTTCTCTATAATGATTTCAGTTATATATCTAACAACAGATACATTTACAAAAATGAATTATAAGTCATATGGGTTGTTGTTTTTAGTTGTGATATCTAGTGCAATACTTATGAAAATTATAACAGTAAGAAAACTCCTTTTGGGATTAATTCCAGTGCTAGTAGTTTTTCATAATAATAATCCTCTGAAGAATAAGATATTATTATCAGCTTTTTTCTTACTAGCTTGTACTTTTACCATATTATTTTTGTCAAATATAGATTCATATATTTATACAGAAACATTAGAAAATTTAAGCAAATTTTCCTCTAACGATCATCATTATATAAGAGGATTGATGTTTTATAATGGGGTATCTTTGTTCTTAGAGTATTTTCCATTTGGGACCGGTGCCGGAACATATGGCACTATAATTAGCACATTGAATACACTTGAAGTTTATAATCATGTTGGATTGGATTTAGGATGGTTAGTCAATGATACAGGCAAATATGTAGGTATATTCGATAATGGTATAGGAGCTTTCCTAGGCGAGAATGGGTTAATCGGATTAATTGTCTTAATTAATTTCATAATTATATTCTATAAAAAGGTATTAAATTCGGTTTCTGATTTAAAGCTATATATATTGTTCTTTGTGATTATATGTTCTTTTATAGGTCCAGCATGGCAAGATGGTGTTTATTCGTCTATAGTCTGTATTTTTTACATATATATATTAGCTAAGCTCCGCGTATAAAATCTAATATCGTTCAATGAGTTTACTGTAAAGTATCTTAGATACCACTTTGCCACGTGATATACGGATTATGGAAATAAATTACTAGATCGATAGCCTAGACGTGGCGCATTATCTTGTCTTTTAGTCGTTTATCCAGGCGATAGATGATATATACGTCAGTACAGCGGTAAAGTCTTCGAAGGTACAGATACCCATTTCGTTCTACTTAATCACTACAGTCAGGTAATCGTTTCCAGTTTTCGAAAATATTTTTCAACGTCACATTACACCTAGCTTTTCTCATGTTATTTTCCTAAAAGCTCAAGTAGCTTGTGTTTCAGCGTTAATAAGCATATTACGGCTTTAGTTACGTCGGCTAACAAGTTAAAGTAGTACATTTATGCTGCAAGTGTTAGGTAAGGTCTAACCGTGGCTAACCGTGGGGCAAAATATCTCATTACAAACTTATGTACTCTGGGCTGATGAGCTATTTTGCAATTTAGTAACACTTGAGCGCGTATACTATACGATAACTGTTATTGGCCTGCCCATTGAAAATGATCAAATAATGAACACTTAAGTAGAGCCTTCATTGCTTGATGCTTAAGTCCCCTGAAAGACTGAATATGATCTTATATATCTTGGACAGATGCAGGCTCTGAGTGCAACACTCACTATTGAATTGAGGGTGGGTTTCATTGTGCTTTGCTATCAGTTAATTCACCACCTCGATAGGACACTTGAAATCGAAGCGTTTTGAGGTCGCAGTTTCAGCTCGAAGGCAATGGCATCCAGCTCTTCCTGACTGGTCAGTGACAGGTCCGTTCCCTTGGGGAGGTACTGGCGAATTCGACCATTGATATTCTCGTAGCTGCCTCTATACCAAGGCTATGAGGATTACAGAAGTAGATGGTGACGCCAGTATATGCGTGATAGCGGCATGTTTGGCCATTTCTCGTCCTTGGTTATATGTCAGATTTTTCGTGCTACCAATGGCATTCTGTTCAGGACGGCACTAAAGTCCTCCACAGCAAAAGTCGCAGTAGCATCATGCATCTTTGCTAGTATCAAGTATCCGCTACTGACCTCTACATGAGTGCCAACCACTGAGGCATTTTCTTTGCGCTTGATCAGGTCGCCTTCCCAATGCCCCGGCACCTCGCGCTTGTCCACCTCAGGCGGATGCTGATCATGTCGGAGATCTGACCTCGCCGATCCGTCTCACCACGATGAGGCTTACGCGTACTTTTTCCGTGCCGCAGGCAGTGAGTGGTTGAGCTCTTTGCGTAATTGCCCAACCGGCAGTGCATAGATGGCGCTGTAAATTAACTCGTGACAGATGTAGGCATATTCAAGCTTGGGTAAGTTTATGTGTCGAAGCTTGTCGGCGATCTGTACTGGGGACAAGTAGTGGCGAAGAAGGTACTCGACAAGCCTGAACCGCTCACTACCGATGATGAGCTTTCGCTTGGGCCGGCAATAGCGCCGACGCTTGCTTGTGTTCAGCCCGGTAGTCGTTGCACGACTCACTATTTCGACGAATTTCGCGGCTGATAGTGGAGGTGGAGTGATTCATACATCGAGCTATGGCTCGAAGGCTAAAGCCTTGAGAGAGGTAAACCTGGATAGTGGCACGATCGGTAACACTGAGTTCTGAGTATGACATGAGCGCAACACCTTATAAGGAAACTCAGGTGTTGCTCTCAGAATCTGCGGACAATTAGTTATAATATTAACGGTATTACAAAGTCAGAACACCTTTCGATTCGATCAGCTAATGTCCTCAGCGTCTACGGACTGTAGGGTTTGTCTATTGAGGTACTCAGATAATCTTAACGAAGTTAGTCTATAGTTTTATTAGAATATGTGTATTAATTTCAACTTTATACTCAGTAATTACAATAAGTACAGCTTATGCATTGCCTACCATTAGCGATAAGAAATTTAACATTTTAATTGAGGTAAGATAGTGAAAATACTTGTTGTTAGTAATATGTATCCGAATCAAAAGAATCCATCTTTTGGGATTTTTGTTAAAAATATTGTTACCGAGTTATCGTATAGAGGTTCTGAAGTTGACGTATGCTGCTTGCAGCCTTATAAAATTAAGTCCTACTCATATATAAAATTCATTTTCAAGTTTATCCTCATGATAAGAAGATCGAACTACGATTTAGTATATACGCATTTCACATCCCACACTTTTTTCGTTCACTTATTTAAAGCATTTTCTAAAAAAAAATTAAAATTTATATGCCATAGTCATGGTAGTGACGTTGTCACAAAAGCGAATTCTTTTAAATATAGGTTGTCAAAGTTTAACATGAAAAAATCAGATGTTTTAGTTTTTCCATCTGATAAATTTAGAGATCATATATTAAGTCAATATAGAATATACGATAAAAAAGTAATTGTATATCCTTCTGGTGGTATTAACAAGGACTTCTATGTAAGCGTCGACCCTAAATATAAAATAAAGACTATTAGAAATTACGGATACGTCGGAAGAATTATTAGTGAGAAAGGAATATTTGATTTAATTACTTGTTTTGAAAAATTAAAGAGTATCCATGAAGATGTAACGCTTTCTATTGCGGGTGATGGCCCTGGCATGACCAAATTAATGGAATATATTTCGAAACATGAAATTAAGAATGTTGTATTCCACGGAGTAATTCAGCAGTCTAAAATACCAAAATTTCTTGAAACTATCGATTGCTTAGTATTCCCTACTAAGTACGAATATGAAAGTCTTGGTTTAGTTGGTCTAGAGGCTTTTGCTTCTTGTAATTTACTAATTGTATCTGATGTGCTTGGTCCTTCATCCTATGCAAATAAAAACAACTCATTGATTTACGAGCTCAACGGTAAAAATAATTTATACGACGCCATGTTGAAAGCTTACTCAATGAGCCAAGGTGAATTGATACCGTTAATTAATAATGCTAGGAAAACTGTTGACCGATATACTTCTTTAGAAGTAAACAATCTTTTTCATAAAGAGATAGAAGAATATGTATTTTATAGTCGCTGGTGAAGGTGGGCATTTTGCCCAAGCTAAAAGATTGATTGCATTGGCTGATCAAACGAGTAAAGATAGAATTGTTCACATTTCTGATAATGAAAATTGTAAGTTGTCTAATATTTGCGTCACGCTTAAGCCGTTGAGATGTAAGGATAGTAACTACTGCTTTACTGATTTATCAAATTTTATTAAAAATATAATTGTTATATATAAGTCTTTTGGGTCATATAATAATGTTAGAGTAGTTTCTTTGGGGCCGGGCATTGCTATACCTGTAGCTTTAATTGGAAAAATAAAAGGGGCTAAAATTATCCATATTGAGACTTGGTCGAGAATAACGTCGAAGTCAATTACTGGTAGGATTATGTATTTTTTGTCTGATAAATTCATAGTCCAGCATAAGTCTCTTGTTAAAATATACCCAAAGAGTATTTATGGAGGACTGCTATGAAGGTTTTAATAACTACGGGAACAACTCCTTTTAAATCTCTGGTGAATATTGCAATTAGCAATTTTCAAAGTAGCCATCATATATATGTAATTCAATCTCCCTGTTTAAATAACTACACTGTATTAAACGGTAATATAGAAACTCATACTTTTATCGAAAATATTGAAGAACATTACCAGTCTGCTGATTTAGTGATTACTCATGCTGGTGCTGGTAGTGTTTATAGATTGTTAGAATTACAGAAAAAAGTCGTAGTAGTTCCTAATGTCGATAGAATTGATAATCACCAGTTAGATTTGGCTGCATTCATTGAAAAAAATAATTATGCTAAAGTTATTTACGATGTAAATATGCTATCAGATAAGTTAATAAATGACGCATTAAATGAGCAATACAATACCTTTACTAAAGATAATTTTTTTTTAATAGATGAAATTTTTGGAGAAATATTATGAAATACTTAAAAATATCAGCACTGAGTGGCGTTAATATAGGGGATTTAACTATCTCCGAATGTATAACTAAGTTAGTACCTAGTTTTGTACATATTGATAGTATTGATATGAATTTTAAAAAAACAGTGTTTTACCAATCTCCGATATTAAGGAAGAAGAAAAAAACTGACTTTGTTAAAAAATACCCTACTGTATATAACAGGTTACTATCTATTAACCATAGCCTACGATATAAGAAAAAGATTATTGAACTAGCGGAGGGATATGATGGCCTTATTATAGGTGGAGGTAATTTGCTCTTTAATAAAAATGGTGTCAACTTTTTGGAAGCATGTTATAAATTCGCTAAGGAATTCCGCAATAAAGATAAAAAAATAATTGTACTTTCTTGTGGCGTGGGCCCTTTCTCTTGTGCTCATTTTAAAGAGCTTAATTTTTTAGTTGCTAACAGTCAATACTTTTCAGTTAGAGATATGGCCTCACTTAATTATTTGAACTCTATTTTAGGAGAGGCTTTTGCATCCAAAGTAGAATTACTGCCTGATCCAGTTATACCTTACTATAAGTTATTTCCTTCCGATAAGATTTCACATAAATCGAAAAAATGGTTAGGTATAAATTTAATTGATTCTGTTTCCTCCCCTCAAGAGGCTCTAAAAGCACAAAACATAGATGAAATTGTGTATAATTTATATTTGCTTTCTTCTAACTATGATCTTTCGATAAAATTAGTTACGACTGCCTATAATAATGATCCTGAGTTTTTGCTCAAAGTATCTAATCTACTACATGAGAAGTATGAAATTGATTCAGAGGTGATTTTATTAAATTCTAATGATATCGGTAGTTTTTCAAATAAGCTATCCGGATGTAAGTATATGCTTACATATCGCATGCATCTAGGTATTATTTCTATCAATTTAGGCATACCCACATTAATTGTTAATTGGCAGTCAAAGATATCAGGTGTTGTTCAACAGTTTATAAAGAACCCTAAATTGCATATTTTAGATTCAGAAAATTTTAGTTTTGATGAAGTTACTGAGAAATTTAATGCTATCGATGAGCTAGGCCAAGTTATGATTAATAATGATAAGATAATTAAGCAATATGCAGAAATATTCCATGAATAAAATCAATCTCAATAAGATGCTTCTTATTTCTACTGCCATGTTATTTAAGATTTTTGGTGCCTTGTCGCTACTAGCTATTAATTATGTGATCTCAAATGCGTATAGTTTAGATAAAGTGGCCGAATTTGGCGTATTAACTTCTAGTCTTGTCTTATCATCCTTTGTTTCAAAAGCTGGACTTGATATTTATGCAATTAAGCATATCAGTAAAGCCCCATGTCCAGCTAAAGCTGAAATTGCGGGTGTCTTAATTTTCATATCCGGATTTACTTCCTTACTTACGGCCATAGTAAGTTACATTGTTTTCCATAAATTGTTTTTTTCAGTAGCAGTATTTTTGTTTGGAATGTTTAGTGTTTTACCAGAAATATTAAGAGCTAACGGAGATGTTATTAAATATTCTGCTATTAGAAATTTCTCTGTAAACTTTTTCTTATTACTATTAATATGGTCGTGTACGCTAATATATTCTGCAATCGATATTACGAATTTATATTTATTTTCAATCGTTATCTCATTAGCAATATGTGTTTTTGTTTATGTATACTATTCAATACCGATAAAATTATCTTTCCCCAATCATATAAAAATTAGACAGGTTCTCTCAGAATCTCTTTATATGCAGATAAGCTCTTTCTACATATATTTGTTAGGCGGATTTTCAGTATTGATACTTTCCTTTTTTAAAGAAAAACAGGATGTCGCCTTTTTCTTTATTTGTATTCAATTAGCTTTAGTTTTTAACATGATCACAACTACAATTGGTATGCTATATGGCCCCTTGCTTTCTAAATCCTACGCTATTAATAAATCTGACTTTAAATATAAATATTTCCAGGCTTCATTGCTAAATATTATTTTTTTGCTACCACCGTTGATTTTATACATTGTTATGGGTGATGCAATATTGTCATATTTCTTCGGTGTAGAAGATCGCGAAGCATATAACGTATTAATCGCCCTTTCATTTGGATACTTTGTTTCAGGAGTGGTAGGGCCAAAATATGCAGCATTGAATATGACTGGGCATCATAAAACTTTAGTCAAGCTAATGACTATAGTTGTGGTTATCGGTTTGATTATGAATACAATAGTTGCTTCACTTTTTAGTGCTACAATATTTGCGTTTTCAACGATCTTTTTTACTATCTCGTTGTCTCTTGGTTGTTTTTATATTATAGTAAAAAGAGTTTTTTAATACGGTCTATTCTAATCAAGTTAAAGATTTCACGAATAGGTTCTATTTTTATAATAGAGGTTTCGCTTTATGAAAATTGCCATCGCAGGCACCGGTTATGTCGGTCTCTCCAACGCCATGCTGCTGTCTCAGCATCATGAAGTCGTCGCGTTGGATATCGTGCCGGAGAAGGTGGAAGGCCTGAACCGTGGTATCTCACCTATCGTCGATAATGAGATTCATGAGTTTCTGGCGCGTGGAGATCTGAATTTCCGCGCTACCCTCGACAAGGAAGAGGCCTACCGCGATGCCGATTTCGTGATCATCGCGACGCCGACGGATTACGATGCCACCACCAACTACTTCAACACCAAGAGTGTGGAAGCAGTGATTCAGGATGTGCGTGATATCAATCCTGATGCGGTGATGGTCATCAAGTCCACCGTGCCGGTGGGCTATACAGTGGGGGCGCGTGAGCGTTTCCAGACTCAGAATCTGATGTTCTCGCCGGAATTCCTGCGTGAAGGCAAGGCGCTGTACGACAACCTGCATCCGTCTCGCATCATCGTCGGTGAGCGCTCCGAGCGTGCCGAGGTGTTCGCCGGGCTGCTCAAGGAAGGTGCCATCAAGCAGGGTGTCGATGTGCTGTTCACTGACAGCACCGAGGCAGAGGCCATCAAGCTGTTCGCCAATACCTACCTGGCAATGCGCGTCGCCTACTTCAATGAGCTGGATACCTACGCCGAATCACATGGCCTGGATGCCAGGCAGATCATCGAAGGGGTGGGACTGGACCCGCGCATCGGCCAGCACTACCACAACCCGTCCTTCGGGTATGGAGGATATTGCCTGCCGAAGGATACCAAGCAGTTGTTGGCCAATTATCAGGAAGTGCCCAACAACATGATCCAGGCCATCGTCGATGCCAACACCACGCGCAAGGACTTCATTGCGGAATCCGTGCTCAAGCGCAACCCGCAGGTGGTGGGGGTGTATCGCCTGGTGATGAAGTCCGGCTCTGACAACTTCCGCGCCAGTGCCATGCAGGGCGTGATGAAGCGTATCAAGGCCAAGGGTGTGGAAGTGGTGGTGTACGAGCCGGTACTGGAAGAGGACACCTTCTTCGGGTCACGCGTCATGCGGGATCTCGAGGCGTTCAAGCAGGAAGCTGACGTCATTCTGAGCAATCGCATGGCGGAAGAGCTCGCCGATGTGGTCGACAAGGTCTACACCCGGGATCTGTTCGGCAACGATTGATTCAGAGCGCTGGTTCTTGATCGAAAATACAACGCCGCATCCTCGTGATGCGGCGTTTTCGTGTCAGTGGAGAGGACATAGGTGAAGACTTTCATGCTGCTTGCCTGATGCCAAGGAGGAGGGCAGTTGTGTCAGGCTATCCCTCCCATAGAGTCCTCAATAGCCCTCTGCAGCATGCGCCTGAGTGGCTCGTGCCATCCTTCATAGAGTCATCACTGGGTCAGGAAGGCCAGGTATGCCGTCATACGATTCCCTCGCTCGTTCAGCTTCATCCCCCGTTCAAGCCGATGTTTCCTCGGTGACGTCGCGCCCCGTGTCCTGCGGCGTTTTCCTGTTCGGTCTGCTCAGTCTGGTCGTGCCCTCTGGCTATAGCATCGGGCCGGCACTGCTGGTGTTGCTCAGTGGCTATGGGTTGCTGCGCGAGCCGCGCACGCTGCTGCGCGCGCCTTGCACGGAGGACGTGACAGTCATCGGCGTGATGGCGGGCCTCGCAGCCTTGTTGCTGGTGAGCATCCTGCTGCAGGGGGATGCGTGGCAGACGGCAGGCGTGCCTATCCGCCTGTTGCTGGCTGTGCCGGTGCTGTTGCTGGTGTTGTCGTGTCCTCCGTCGCTCGGGGCGATGTGGGGTGGGTTGATCCTCGGCAGTGTGCTGACCGGCAGCTGGGCGATGTGGCAGAAGCTGGTGTGGGGCGTGCACCGCGCCGGTGGCTTTACCAATACCATCAATTTCGGCGATATCTGCATGTTGATGGGGCTGATGTGTCTCGCGGGACTCGGCTGGGCCATGAGTCAGGCAGGTGCCCGGCGGCGCTATTGGATACTGGCGCTGCTGGTTGGCGGGGCGTTCGGCATCATCGGCTCGTTGATGTCGGGGACACGCGGCGGTTGGATCGGCTTTCCCTTCGCGGCCTGGGTGCTGTATCGCAGTTATGGTGAGGTGATTTCACGCCGTGTGCTCAGGCTGGGCGTCTTCATGTGCGCCGGGGTGATCGCCTTGATGGTGATGACGCCGGCGACCGGTATCCAGCAACGTGTCGAAGCCGGTGTCTCGGATGTCACGAAGTACGTGGAGGACCGCAATGCCGGCACCTCCGCGGGGGCGCGACTCGAGATGTGGCGGGGGGCTCTGCTGATGATCGCCGAGCAGCCGTGGCTGGGCAGGGGCGAGACGGGGTATGCCGAGGCGCGTGATGCGATGATCGAGCGGGGAGAGCTGAGTCGCCATGTCCAACCTTATGAGCATCCCCACAACGAGTTTCTCGATGCCTGGGTCAAGCGCGGAGTATTGGGCTTGCTGGCGTTGCTGGCACTCTATCTGGTGCCGCTGCGACTCTTCTACCGTCGCCTGGACAGTGACGACCTGACATTGCGCTCACTGGCTGTCGCCGGCGTGCTGCTGCCGCTGACCTTTCTCGACTTCGGGATGACCTGGGTGATGTTCTCCCAGGCCAGCGGCGTGATGGTCTACGCCTTCTGGCTGGCGATCGTGTGGGGCACGCTTCGCGCCCACGAGCGACGCCTCGAGATACTGCAGGCACCCTGAGAGTATTTTGACCTGCGAAGGTGACGGGTCTACAGTACGCGCAAAATTTGAGCAATCGCTCACGACTATTCACGTGGGGTGAAGGAGGCTGCTTCACCGCTCAGGAGAACTGACATGCAAGACAAGCTCAAGATCGACATCGTCTCCGACGTGATGTGCCCGTGGTGCGTGATCGGCTACAAGCGCCTCGAGAGCGCCATTCAGTCACTCGGCCTGGAAGATAGCGTCGAGATCGAATGGCAGCCCTTCGAGCTGAATCCGGACATGCCGGCACATGGCGAGAATCTGCGCGCCCATATCGAGCGCAAGTACGACACCACGCCCAAGGCCAGTGCCGAGGCACGTCGCAATCTGACCGCACTGGCAGCCGAGGAAGGCCTGGTCTTCAATTTCTTCGACGACATGCGCATGGTGAATACCCTCGAGCTCCACGTCCTGCTCGAGTACGCCGCCGAACAGGGCATGCAGCATGACCTGATGATGCAGTTCTACGCTGACTACTTCACCTTGCAGAAGGACATGTCGGACCGCGCCGTGATGGCGGACTCTCTGGCTGCGGTCGGACTGGATGCCACCGAAGGTCTGGCACAGCTGGACGACCCGGAAGCCCTCCAGCAGGTAAGGGCGCGCGAAGCCCATTGGCAGCAGATGGGCATCTCCAGCGTGCCGACCTTCGTCTTCAATCGTCGCAGCGCCTTGAACGGTGCCCAGCCTAAAGACGTGTTCGAGCAGGTGTTGAGCGAGCTTTCGGGAGATCAGGCTTGAGCCTCACCGACTGAGGTGTCACTGAGGTGTCACTGAGGCACTGATTTTCGGTAATGACGATCCCGTGACAAAAACGCGGCCCCGCTTTTCAGCAGGGCCGCGTTTTTCGTTCCGGGGTGTGTCAATCACTCAGCAGAGTTCAGACACACTACCTTCAAGCACGCTTGGGCGGGTTGTTGCCACGGCGACCGCCGGAGGGATTGCTGGTCGTGCTCGGTCCGTTCGGCACTTTCGGAGCCGGGGCTTTGCGTGCAGGGGCTTTAGGCGCCGGAGATTGCGCCTTCTTGGGCGGGTTGTTGCCACGGCGACCGCCGGAGGGGTTGCCGGTCGTGCTCGGTCCGTTCGGCACTTTCGGAGCCGGGGCTTTGCGAGCAGGGGCTTTAGGCGCCGGAGATTGGGCCTTCTTGGGCGGGTTGTTGCCACGGCGACCGCCGGAGGGATTGCCGGTCGTGCTCGGTCCGTTCGGCACTTTCGGAGCCGGGGCTTTGCGTGCAGGGGCCTTGGATGCTGGAGCGTGAGTCTTGGTCGTGTTTTTCATTGTGATAGCTCTCATTGAAGATGTTCTATTGGAAGATTTCAGATGCCTGTAGACGGCGTTTACTTGCAGGCTCCCTCTACGCGACAAGCACACGTGGTACCTACGTGGCAGGCATGTCCTTCACAACGCATCGCCTGTGATTCAGTGCCGCCACCCGGGTAGGCGCCAAAGTGTTTTTCATACAGCGCTACCGTCTGTGCAAAGGCATCCTTCAATTGCTGGTAGTCGTCTTCACCGTAGATACCGAAGTAGGGGTAGTGGTCAATGAAGCGACCGAATACCTGGTGGCAGTCTTCGCGGTAAGCACGTGTGTCCAGGATGTGTGCATGCCATAAGGCATCGACCTCCTTGCTGGGCACGAGCGAGACAGCAGGATAGAAGGCCTTGAGTGACAGGAAGCGGCGATACTCACGCTCCGCCTGGTCCCAGGCTTCCACCGACATTTCGGCTTCGCTGGAGGCCGTGTACTTGTGCTTCAGACGAGCAAGGTCGAGACGGCTGACATTGATGTCCAGTCCGTGACGATCCACACGGGGTTGGTTCAGAGAAACGATGGCATTCATGAGCATGACTCCTGTGAGGGGGGATTGCAGAACTTGATGTCCCGCCTTCGTTTCATCTCACGGTCGAAACTCTGACGACTGATCAGGGCGCAGGGCTCATAGCCATTGGCAGTCAGCTGGTAAAGCAGACGCCAGGCATGCCCGATCTTGAAGCGCAGATAGCCCTTGCGGCAGCGCAGGCGTTTTCCGCCAAGTGATCGGTAGGGCGTGCCATTGGCCATGGCGTGATCAATCTGGATGGCCTTGGACTGGTAACAGCGGCTGACCTCATGGGGACAGCGGGCGAGGATGGTATCGATGGTTGGCATGACTGGCTCCGTCTTGGTTGACGAAACCAGTATTTATTTGTGGATTCCACAACACGCATGCTTCAACAATCTTTTTTTCGGAAGGTGTCCAGCAGTGCGTCGAAGGAGGAAGCGTCCTTGTATTGACGGAGGATCAGGCCGCGATACTTCACCAGCATCTCGTTGTCCGTCTTCAGCTGGCATGCCTGTTGGTAGGCCTCCTGAAGATCTCCCCTGAAGTAGGCAGCCATCATGCTATCCCCCTGGGAGAGGGCCGCTGTCTGAGCGGCCAGTCCCTTGAGTACGTTGCCCTGCAGGTGACCGAGGCCCATCTGCGGTAACGCATCGGCAAAGGGGTTGGGCAATTCCTCTGACGTGAGATCGGCATCAGGCAATCGATTCAGCAAGAGGATCATCTCCTGACGCAACAGGCCAAGTCCTGCCAGTGACTGGCGCTCGAAGAACAGCTCACGTGCCCACTCGACCAGCTCCTGTCGCCTGGCTTTCTGCTCCAGGAGCTGAATGACGAGCTTTGGCTCACCGAAGATTCCCTGAAGCAGGATGGCATTCCAGAGAAGCGTGATGTCGCCTGGGTGGATTTGCACCCGGTTCCGGCTGTCACAGCCATGCCCGAGCGGTGTGTAATCCAGGCGCAGGTGTTGCGTCTTGCTGCGGTCGGGTTTGCGACAGACATCGTCCTTTTGCTTGAGAGAAGGACTCAGAGCATTGACCAGTGTCTTGATCGAGTTCAGGAGCTTGCCATGCTGACTGAGGGGCTTGCTCAAGCCTACCTTGCGGCAGAGCAAGTCCTCGTATACAGACGATATTTCGCGCCAGTTATCCTTGTCAGCTTCGCTCACAGGAGAACTCCAGCAACTCGTTGACCGAGATGCGCTCGCTGTAGCCAACCGACATCTCCGCTATCTTCTGAGCCTGAGTGAACCAGTCATGGGAGTAACATCTGTCATGACGACGATACTCATCCAGCACGCCCATGCAGTAGCCTGCTTGCAGGGCTTCCGAGACACTTGTCGTGACACCTGCCAGCAGGTTCTGTTTATCTCTCTCGGCATAGATTCCCACCAGCTCGTTGCAGCTCTGGATCAGGCGTTCCGAATGCTTGTTGGCCTGGGCAGGCGTGGCCGAGGTGAATGCCAGCGTCACGAGGAAAGCGATGAATGAGTATTGACCGTATGGGGTTTTCACAGTGTGGGCTCCTTGAAAGTATCACTCGTGGCTGAATCAGCCTCATCGGGGGAAAGAGAGGGCTTTTCGTCCTGCTGCTCATCTTTCGTCGCTGTGCTGCGGAGCCCAGTAGGTGCTGCCAGATAGAGGGCAATCAGCAACGTGGCATAAGTGGCCAGTTTGACGAGCGGATCATCTTCGAGAAGATACTGCTTCGGGAGCTCTTCATATTCTGACTGCCAGAGAAATATTTCACACAGGCCAATCACGACCAGTTCCACCACCGTGAGGATTCCCAGAGACACCAGCAAGCGACTGGCCCCTTTCCAGAAGCCTGTCGAGAAATGCTGGCAGTAATGGACATGACGCCACACCAGCAGGCCTGACAGCACCACGAATGCCCATTCCAGGAGTGACATGTCAGCCAGGCCTTCACCGTACTCGAAGATGGCGAAAGGGAGTAGAACCACTATCATCAGGCCGGTGAGCCAGAGCAGGAGGGTCTTGAGGGTATTCAATATCTGACAGAGGATTCGTGAGATCCCATTGTCGATTTTCCCGGTCAGGGAGAGATTTCCAGATTGAGACATCGTGCATAAGTCCATGTAATCGTTGCATGAGTGTAGATATGACTTCGTGATGCGCTTATCACTTTCATGTCCCTGAAAGTTCTGTATAAAAGATGTCAAGGAACCATGTCAGTCATTGGCGTGATCATCTCAGCGAGAATATACAGGATACGATAACGAGTTGCGGGATTATTTTGGTTATTGGCCAAGAGTTTAATTTACGAAATACTGATTTATTTGAATGGAAAATATTGGCATCACCAATTGTCAGGTATCAGGACGATATTGAACGGTGTTTGAAGTGACAGGATCAGATACTCGTTTCGCAATGGCTGTATAGAGTGAACGCATACCCCATGACGCACGCGGCCCCGCTTTTCAGCAGGGCCGCGTTTTTCGTTCCGGGGTGTGAAATGGCAGAACTGATCGATCCGTCACGTGTGGACTGACGACCCTCAGAGCCCTGCCTTGATGTCGCTCAGCTGCTGGATGAGGGTCTCGAGGACGGCGTCCACCTGGGTTTCGGTGTGCTCGCAGGAGAGGAAGAAGCGCAGACGGGCGCTTTTCTCCGGGACGGCGGGGTGCAGGATGGGCTGGACGTTGAAGCCGGCCTCGAACAGCTGGTTGGAGAGGCGCGCCGCCACCAGGGAGCTGCCAAGGATGACAGGCACCACGGCGACGCCCAGGCTGTCCCCGACATCCAGCCCTAGCGCACGGGCGCGCGTGAGGAAGTAGCCGGAGACGGCATGCAGGCGGGCGATGCGCTGTCTGGCATCGTCACCCTGGAGCAGTTCGAGAATCTTCAGTGACGGGGCGGCGACCTGCGCCGGCATGCCCACCGAGTAGAGGAAGCCCGGCGCGAAGTAGCGCAGCATGCTGACCAGCTCCTTGCAGCCGGCGATGTAGCCACCGCAGCCGGACAGCGTCTTGCTCATCGTGCCCATCCAGATATCGACGTCACGCGCAGCGATGTCGAAGTGCTCCCTCAGGCCGAGCCCACGCTCCCCGAGCACGCCGAAGGAGTGGGCTTCATCGACCATCAGCCAGCAGCGGTACTGTTGCTTGAGGGCGATCAGGCGCGGCAGGTCCGGCACGTCGCCGTCCATGCTGTAGAGGCCTTCGGTGACGATCAGCACGCGCTCGAACTTGCCGCGCTGACTGCTGAGCAGGGCTTCCAGCGCGTCCGGGTCGTTGTGCGCGAAGGGCATGCGACGAGCGCCGGAGAGCTGAGCCCCCACCAGCGAGCTGTTATGGATCCACTCGTCATGCAGGATGAGGTCCTTCGGGCCGAGCAGATAGCCCAGCGTGGACACGTTGGTGGCATGACCACTGACGAACACCACCGCATCCTCGACCTCGTAGGTGCGCGCCACCGCCGCTTCCAGCTCGCGATGGATCGGACGCTCACCGGAGACGGCGCGTGAGGCCGACACCGAGGTACCGTAATGGGCCGCCGCCTCGGCCGCGGCCTTGATCACCTCGGGATGACGGGAATAGTCGAGGTAGTTGTAGCTGGCGAAGTTGACCAGCTCGCGCCCATCGATGCGCGTGGTGGCGCCAGCGCAGCCTTCATGCACGCGGAAGAAGGGCTCCGGCACGCCGAAGGCGGCGCCGGCCTGCTGCATCATGCTCAGCTGCTGATAACCGGGCTGGCGATCGAAGCGCACGAAGTCATCGCTGATCTCCATTGGAGCGGTTGTCCTGTGCGCGAAGATGTCGTCTTCGGGGTCTTGAGCCTGTGCGGTGGTGGGGCGAGTACGGCGTGCACGGGCCTTGTCCAGCAACTGCTGTTTCATGTCACTGGTGGAAGATCCGGGGGTATGACGTGATGCCAAGAGTCGAATTCCTTTCACGATGTTGCTGACCCAAAAACGGGCGCGAGAGCCGTGGCTCCCCGCCCGTCGGGTACGTGATGCATGTCGGCGCCGCCGTTGGAGGCGGCGCGAACCTGTGACGATATGACTGGGACGTTACGGCAAGACGGGAGCCGGCGCCAGTCTCGCCTCGCCGTCACCGTCCTGCCGTCTTCGTCCGCGTCTCATCCTCCCGGCGGCTACTTGCTGACCATCTCGCCGCGCTCACCCTGGGGAATGGCATCGCCACCGTGCTGTTTGACCAGCTGCGCCATGGCCTGATCTTCACTGCTGCTCTCGGCGTCCTCGCCATCGGCCGCGCTCATCTTGTGCATCAGACGCTCTGCCAGACGCCACAGGGTGGCAGCCTCGCTGATCATCATCACCGGAATGCTGATGCCCAGACGCGCCTCCACCGCCGTCATCAGCTCGACCCCCATCAGCGAGTCGAAGCCCATGTCATAGACGCTCTTGTTGACGTCGATGGCGGCCACGTCGATCAGCAGAATCTTGCTCAGCTCGCCCTTGAGGATCTCGACGATGGCGGTCTGCAACGCCTCACCGCTCAAGCCCGCCAGGGCCGCGGCGATATCGTCCTGCTGCGCCTGACTGCCGTCATCGTCTCCGGCGCGCCGCGCGATCTCGTCAAAGCGCGGTGTTGCGGCCGTGGGCAGGAAGCGCGCCAGCGCTCCCCATTCCAGCTCCAGCACGCCCAGCGAGCGACCCGGCTGGCCGAGTGCCAGCGCCTGCTGATCCGAGACGATCATCTCGCCGAGACAGGCCAGGGCGTGATCCGCCATCAGCGCATCGCCGCCCAGACGATTCTTGAGTGCTTCGCGAGTCTTCTCGTTGCGCGCTAGGAAGCCGGCATCCTCGATCGCCCCCCAGCGGGCACAGGTGGCTGGCAGGCCACGCGCACGACGATTGGCGGCGAGCCCTTCCAGCCAGTGATTGGCTGCCACATAGACACTCTGACCGGGATTGCCGAACAGCGTGGTTGCCGAGGAGTAGAGCACGAAGAAGTCCAGCGCATGCTCGGCACTCAGGCGATCCAGCAGGCGTGCGCCCTCGAGTTTCGGGGTCATCACTCGCTGGATGCGCTCGGCGTCCAGATGGCGGATCAGCGCATCGTCGATTACCGCCGCGGCATGGATGACGCCCTTGAGCGGCGCGATGGCATCTTCCGCCTCACTGGCATCCGCCGACGTGACGAAGCGTGAGAACACGGCCGTGAGCGCCGCTTCATCAGCGACATCGCAGGCCAGCGCATGCACGCGCACGCCTTGTGCCTCGAGACGCGCGATACCTGCCTGAGCCTCGTCACTGGCAGCGCCTGAGCGCCCCAGCAATACCAGTTCACGCGCGCCTTGTGCGGCCAGCCACTCGGCGCTGCGCAGCCCGAAGCCCCCGAGGCCGCCGGTGACCAGATAGCTGGCCGCCGGGTCGAGATGGAGATCGCCGGGCAGGGCGGCCGAGGCAGAAGCCTCCAAGGCAGTCCGCGCCTCGCTCAGCGGTGCAGAGAGGGAGCGCTGGGTGACTACCACCTTGCCGATCTGACGGGCCTGCTGCATGTAGCGGAAGGCTTCCACCACCTGGCTGGCATCGAAGGTGGTGTAGGGCAGCGGTGCCAGGGTGCCATCCTCGAACAGCGCCATCATCTCGCGGAACAGACGCGTGGTCAGGCCCGGGCATTCCTTCATCAACTGATCGGAGTCGATACCGAAGTAGCTCAGGTTGTTGCGGAATGGGCGCAGCCCCATCGGGGTGTTCTCGTAGAAGTCACGCTTGCCCAGCTCACAGAAGCGCCCGAAGGGCTTGAGCACGCGCAGATTCTGGACGATGGCCTCACCGGCCAGCGAGTTGAGCACCACGTCGACACCACGTGCATCCACGCTCGGATCGCGCTGCTGGCGGGCGGCGAGGTCGGCCAGGATGTCCTCCGCGAAGCCGTGGCTGCGCGAGTCATAGACGTTCTCGATGCCCAACAGCGCCAGGAAGTCACGCTTGGCGGGCGAACCGACGGTGGCGAACACCTCGGCGCCCAGCCACTCGGCGATCTGCAGCGCCGCGATGCCCACCCCCCCGGCAGCCCCGTGAATCAGCACCTTCTCGCCGGCTTCCAGACGCGCCAGATGCTTGAGGGCGTAGTAGACGGTGAAGAAGGTGGTCGGGATGGTCGCTGCCGCTTCCAGACTGACGCCCTGAGGCACGCGGGCCAGCGCGGTATCCGCGATCACCAGGCGGTCCGAGAAGCTGGCGGGGCCGAAGCCGACCACCCGCTCACCGACCGCGAATTCGGCGTTGTCACCGGCGCGTGTCACCACACCGGAGAACTCGAGTCCCAGGCTCGGGCCGGAGAAGCCGTGCTCGATGGCTTCATCCGACAGCAGCCCGAGGGTGTACATCACGTCGCGGAAGTTGAGGCCGGTGGCCTCGACACGTACCTCGACATCACCGCGTGCCACCTCGGGGAGATGACGCGGCTGCCACTCGAGATTGCGCAGCTGGCCCGGCTGACTGAAGCCCAGACTCACGCTGCGGCGATCCTTTCTGTCTGTCTCGCTCTGGCCTGCCGCCGTCTCGTGGGACGCCTGCTCGGCGGTCATCGCGAGCCTTGCCTGTGCAGGGGCTGTCACCTGACGCAGGCGCGTCGCGAAGCGGGCGCCATTGGCATCCAGCACGACTTCCTGCTCGTGATCCGGGGCTTCGATTTCCTGTACCAGCGCGCTCATCAAGGCTGACGTGCTGACGGCGTCGCTTCCCAGTACCGGCGTGTCCAGAAGGCGGATATCCAAAGACTGGCTCTCGTTGGCCAGGCTGCGCGCAAAGCCCCAGCTGGCGGCATCGGCAGGCGCCTCGGTCGCCGTCGCATCCCCCGAGGGCGGCGACTGCCACATGGCGGCCACATCATGCGTGAGCACCCACAGGGTCGGCGCCACCAGACTGTCATCCTGTTCCTGCGCCGCCTCGAAGGCCTGGGTGATCTCGGTGAGCAGCTGCTGGCGGGCACATTGCCGGGCGTTGGTGGCAGCGGCGTCGCTGGCCTTGGCCGGCAGCGCGACCAGATGATCGACGCTCGAGAAGCGAGCGAACAGCGCCTCCGGGGTGTCTTGCAGCGGCAGCGTCACGTGCGCCACCTGATGGCCTCGCGCCTCCAGGGACTGCGACAGTGACGAGATCAGCGCCTGGTCCGCAGCCGCCTGTGGGGTATCCAGCAGCGCGATCTTCAGAGACGTCTGTGGCGCGTCTGACTGAGCGGAATCCTCGACCATCGCCTTGCTCGCGGCCAGCCACCAGGCGCCGGACATCGAGGCCGCGCTGGTATCCGTCGCCGGCAGGCTCAGGCCAAGCTGGCCGAGCAGACGCTGCCACTGGACCATGCCCGGATGACTGCGCAGCTGCTCGCCATCATCCAGTGCCAGTATCGGGCCGCTCCAGGCGGCAGGCTCGCAGCCACACAGCAGGACCTCTGCGCCGGGGGCCAGGCGCTGCACCAGCTGACTGAGCAGCTCGCGGGCCTGAGACGGCGCTTCCATGTCCAGATGCACGATGGCGACCTGTACCGGCGCCTGGGGGCTTTCCCAGCCCTCGCTGGCGGTGACATCGATCAGCGGCAGGTCTTCCTGCAGGCGCTGGGCCTCGCCGAACGCACTCTGGCTGGCGGCGAGGAAGGTGTAATCCAGCGCATCGAAAGACGGCTCACGCCGGTCGGCGAGACGCAGTGCTTCCAGTCGCTGTCCCAGCCACGGGCCACCGGCACCGAGTTCCAGCACCGACAGACGCTGGCCGGCGGGCAGTTCACCTAGGCTGCGGGCGAGACGTTGATCCAGCTGCGCGCTCAGCCACTGCCAGCCGGTATTGCCAACGGCGGTCTTGAGCAGGGTGGGGATCAACGGCTGGCGCAACTGTGCCAGCGCCGCTTCTGCGTCCTGGGTGAGGGTGTCAGTGGCGAGGCCCTCCACGCCGGAGACTTGAGCGGTAGGCGAGGCTTGCTCGGTATCATCCAACACGTCCGCCGCGGAATCTGCCTCGGCGCCATCCAACGGGGTACCGCCCAACGGTGTGCCGCCCATCGGCATGCCACGGTTGAGCCATTCGTCCAGGTGCAGATGCAGACGGCCTGCCGCATGCGTCAGCGGGAACTGCCCCGGATAGTCACGAACCAGCAGCTGCCAGATGTCGCGGGCCGCCGGCAGGTCCAGCGGGTGGATCTGCCAGTCGCCGCTCTCGCGGGATTCGGTCAGGCCCTGGGCGCTTGCCCAGTCGAGCAGCACGCGAGTGAACAGCGGGCTGCGGCGCTGCCAGCGGGACAGCGCCTCGTGATCCAGATGCGGGGCTGCCGGATCGCCCGGCGCCGCGTGGCGCATCAGTGTCTCGTGCACGCTGGCGAGCATCAGGCTGTCGAGCAGCGGCTCCAGCTCATCACGGAAGCGTTGGCTGTCTTCCAGCGGATGAGTGGTGTCGTCGCTGTGGGCAAGCTCGGGCGCCATCGCCTCGGCGACCAGCGATTCCAGCGCCAGGGCGGCGGCAGGGCGCGGACTCAACGGATGCGGCGCCGCCGTCAGGGCGATATCCAGATAATCGAGGTGGGCCGTGCCATCGCGACCCAGCCGCACGGCCCGGAAGCGCGCTTCCTCGGCAACGGCCACGGCGCGCCCGTCAGCATCGTACAGCTCGAAATCGGCACACAGCGAATGCGGGCCGCGCGAGCGCAGGACCACGCGGGCGGTAGTGATCTGTGAGGCACGTACCTGCTCACGCACCTGCAGGCGGCCGACCCGCACCGGCACGAAGGCCATGCCATCGCTGGCGGCCGTCTGGCCCTGGAGCACGCCCAGCAGCGGGATGAACAGCTGGAAGGCGCTGTCGAGCACCCCGGGGTGCAGGTGGAAGTCACCGTCCTGCATGAGCATTTCCGGGGTCAGCGCGAAGCGCGCCAGCACCTGCGGATGCGGAGTAGCACCGACGGTGTGCCTGTTGACTGCGCCTTCGCTGCCATGCTCGACCCAGATCTGCTCGGCGGCGCGGAAGTGCGGGCCGTAATGCAGGCCCAGCTGGGCGGCGGCCGCGATGTGGGCCTCGCGATCCAGGTCGGCGGCACGCGTGGGCAACGCCGGGGCGCGACGCTCCAGCAGACGGCCACGTGTGGCCGTAAAGGCGCGCGCAACCGCATGCAGGTTCCACTTGTCGGCATCTTCGGCGCGGGTCTCGCGGCTTTCCAGACGCATGGCACCGTTGCGGCTGTCGAGTGACAGGCGCGTCAGGCGCAGGGTGGTGTCATCGAGCAGCAGCGGGGCGCGAATCTCGAAGTCCTCGAGATCCAGCACGTCGGGCAGGGAATCCTCCTCCGCGCTGGCGGCCTGCCATTCGTGGGCGGCCGCCAGACACTGCTCCAGATAGCCGGCACCCGGGAAGACGGCGCTTTCGCCGACCTGGTGATCGGCCAGCCACGCGACCTTGCGGGTATCGAGCTGCGCCTCCCAGGTCAGCTGCTGCTGGGCGAGACGATAGCCGAGCAGCGGATGCACGTAATGGCGTTCCAGCAGGCGCTGGCCTTCGCTGGTGGTCTTCACCCAGCACGGCGTGCGCTGCCAGGGGTAGGTCGGCAGATCGACGAAGCGACCGGCCACCGGGAACAGACGAGTGAGATCCACCGCACCGGAGAGCAGCAGGCGGCCGCGCAGATGCTCCAGCGCTTCCAGGCCGTCATGGCGGCGTTCCAGACTGGCCAGTACCTGTCCCGCCGGCGCCTCGTCACTGCGCGCCTTGAGGACATCATTCAGATAGCTGCGCAGAATCGGATGGGCACCGATCTCGACCAGCAGACGATGACGGCCAAGGTCCGCCTCGCTGGCGGACTGCCAGCTGACCAGACGCGTGACGGCGGCCTCGAACTGCACCGGCTGACGGATGTTCTCCCACCAGTAGCTGGCGTCCAGGCGCTCGCCTTCGATCACGCTGCCGGTGACGGTGGAGAGGAAGGGAATGCGAGTGGCGCGCGGCGTCAGCCCTTCGAGGGAGGCGAGCAGGCCGTCCTTGATCGGGTCCATCGCCGGGCTGTGGAAGGCATAGTCGAGCCCCAGCACGCGGGCGAAGGTGCCCTGTGCGGAAAGCTCGGCACTCAGGGCCTCGAGCCGTTCGCGGTCGCCGGCCAGCGTGGTGCCGCGCGGGCCGTTGATGCCAGCCAGTGACAGCGAGGCCCATTGTGGCTGTTCCAGCCACTCGCACATCTCGCTCTCACCCAGCCCCACCGCCATCATCGCGCCGCTGCCGCGGGTGCGTCCCTGATGGTGGCTGCGCTGGAAGATGACGCGGGTCGCCTGCTCGAGGCTCAAGGCACCGCTGGCCCAGGCCGCCGCCACTTCGCCCACGCTGTGGCCGGTGACGGCCACCGGCTGGATGCCGCGTTCGATCAGCCATTCGGTGATCGCCACCTGCAGGGCGAACAGGGTCGGTTGGGCGATCTCGGTGGCGTCGAGGCGGTTCTCGCCGTCCTCGGCCAGGCTGCCGTCCAGTTCCTTGAGCAGCTCGAAGCCATTGAACTCGCGGAAGGCCGCATCCAGTCGGGTCAGGCAGGCGCGCACGCTGGCGGATTCCTGCATCAGGGTGCGACCCATGCCGGCCCACTGACAGCCATTGCCGGAATACACGAATACCGGCCCACGCTCACGAGTGAGGGAGGGCGCGCCGGCCGCCTTGCGCGGCGAGGCACCATTGTCACTCTCGGCGGGCAGCGGGGCGAGGCGGTCCGCCAGGGTGATGCGCGGATGATCGCCAAGCGCAGCCTCACCGCCCAGGGTCTCGAGGTCCCCGATCAGCTGTTCCAGGCTGTCGGCACTCAGCAGCGCGCCGTGCACGTGATGCTCACGGCGGGCCGCCAGGTGCCAGGCGAGGTCGTAGAGGCTCGGGGCGGCATCGTGCGCCTGCGTCTCACGCAGGTGCTCAGCCAGCTCGCGCGCCATCTGTCTGAGGGCCTCGGGGGAGCGGGCGCTCAGGCGCAGCGGCGGCGTCTGGTCGCCGTCAGTCGTCGGTTGCGCTACCGCCGGTTCGGGGGCACTTTCCAGCAGCACGTGGGCGTTGGCGCCGCCGAAGCCGAAGGAGTTGACCCCGACCACCAGACGGCCGGAGGCCTTGAGCTTGCGCGGCTGGGTGACAATGTCGAGATTCCACTCGTCGCTGCGAATCTTCGGATTCAGACGCTGGATCTTGATGGTGGCCGGCACCTCGCGGTGGGCGATCACGCCCAGCGCCTTGGCCAGCCCCGCCACGCCGGAGGCCGTCTCCAGGTGGCCCATGTTGCTCTTGATCGAGCCGATCGGCAGCGGGCTTGAGCGCTTCTGGCCGATGGCGGCACCGATGGCGCGGGTTTCCAGTGGATCACCGACGGCGGTGCCGGTGCCGTGGGCTTCGAGATAATCGATCTCGTCAGGCGTCACGCCGGCCAGTTCACAGGCGCGCTCCATCAGCTGGATCTGCGCGGCGGGGTTGGGCACGGTCAGGCCGGACTTGTAGCCATCGGTATTGACCACCGAGGAGGCGACGACGGCGAGGATGCGGTCGCCATCGGCGAGTGCCTGATCGAGATCCTTGAGCAGGAAGATGCCGCCGCCCTCGGAGCGCGCGTAGCCATCGCCCGCCTCATCGAAGACCTGACAACGGCCGGTCTTCGAGAGCATGGTGGCCTTGGAGAAGATCAGGAAGCCGTAAGGGTGCAGGTGCAGGCTGATGCCGCCGGTCAGCGCCATGTCGGTCTCGCCGCTGCGGATCGACTGGCAGGCCTGATGGAAGGCGACCAGCGACGAGGAACAGGCGGTGTCCAGCGACAGGCTCGGCCCATGCAGGTCAAAGGCATAGGACAGGCGGTTGGAGGCCACGCTGGAGGTGTTGCCGGTGGCGGTATTCGGGCCGATGGCGCTCAGGTCATCCGCCATGCGATAGGAATAGTCGAGACTCGCCACGCCCATGAAGACGCCACAGCGCGAGCCGCGCATCTTCTCGGCGGGAATGCCGGCGTGCTCGATGGCCTCCCAACTCATCTCCAGCAACATGCGCTGCTGGGGGTCCATGTTGGCGGCTTCGCGTGGGCTGATGCCGAAGAATGCCGGGTCAAAGCCCGAGATATCGCCCAGCGAGCCGGCGGCGAAGCTGTAGCTCATCCCCGGTGCCTTCTTGTCCGGGTGCAGGAGGGAGTCCTTGCTCCAGCGGTCATCGGCGACTTCGGTCACCATGTCCTTGCCGGCCAGGAGGTCGTCCCACAGAGTGGCCTGAGTGGTGCCGGGGAAACGGCTGGCAGCGCCGATGATGGCAACGCGTCGGGTCATGAGAGGCTCCTGAACTTCTGAGTCGCGGCGCTGTGGCGAGCATGACGGGCGGTCGCCTCCAGCAGCGCACTTCCTAATGTGTCGATATTGGTGACGCGCGGGTCGCCCTTGCGGCATTGCTCGTCAGTCTTGAAAGGCCCATCGCAGTCGAGGGCCCATTCCATCAGCTCCGGGTCCTCGTCGCGCACGGTCGCCATGGTCTGGCGCGCGGTGTCGTCGGATTCCGGCAGGGCGCTGGACCAGATGAAGCCATCGGTCACGCCATTGGGTTCTCCCAGGGTCGCGTAGACCTCGGGCATGATCGGTACGTGATCCCCATAGAAACACAGCAGCCCACCGCGCGGCAGTCTGGAAAGCGACGTGGTCAGCTGGCCGATCATCGCATCGGCGTTCACCAGGTGACGCAGATAGATGCCGAGCTCCTGACAGTTGTCCGGCAGATCGCCGTCATGCCACTCCGGCAGGCGAGCCGTGTCCAATGTCTCCAGATGCAGCGGCCCGTGATTCTCCATGGTGATCACCTGGATGAATAACGGGGTATCGCCCGCGGCCAGCAGACAGTCTTCCACCTTGGCGGCCACGGCGGCATCGCTGATGTACTGACCACACCTGTCGGCATCGCTGAAGTGCGCGATGTCGAGGAATTCATCGAAGCCCATGCGCTTGAGCACCTGATTGCGCAGATAGAAGGTACCCGGATACGGGTGGATGCACAGGGTGCGATAGCCCAGCGCCTTGTAGCTGGCGGCCAGGTTGGAGACATCACGCCTGGCCAGCTGATGGTAGGGGTTGAACATGTGCACGCCGAGCTGCTCGGCGGTCAGGCCGGTGAGGAAGGCCGTCTCGGTGCGCACGGTATTGGCGCCCCAGGCCGGTACGGCCAGCCGCCCGCAGGGCAGCCCCTGAGACAGGGCGGTGAAGTGACAGCGGTCCAGATTCGGCAGCAGGTCATCGCGCACCTTGGGGTAGACGCGGCGGGCATCGAAGAAGGATTCGCTCTGAACGCTCACCACGTGGGGCAGACAGCCTGGTGCAGCTTCGTTGCCGATCGCCTCCAGCGCCTCACGCGCCGTCTGCCCAGCCGCCTGCAGGGGATCGTGATCCGGCATCAGCGGGCGACGGGCCAGGCGAGCGTATGCCAACAGATAGGCGACCATGCCGCGCTCACGTAGGTCATACTCCGGGAACAGCATGATGTCTCGAGTCAGTCGATTGCCGAGCGCATAGGTCATGGCGCCGCTCGCCAGCAGCAGGGCGACCATCGGTACCAGCCAGGCGCTGGTGTCATCGGCGTAGCGCGCAGAGAACCCCATCGCGGGTTCCAGCCACAGACCCGTCCCGATCGCCAGTGCGCCGGCGCAGAGGGCGGCAATCGTCAGGCCGATGCCGAAGAAGGGGATATATAGCCGGGGATGCTTGATGGCGTCGGTGAAATACTCGAAGTCCTGGCTCAGGAAAGGCTCACGCAGCGAGACGTATTTGGTGTGACTGACCTGCAGCACCACCAGCCACAGGGCATTGACGACCACCACGGAAAACCACGGGCGTTGCGTGATCAGGGTGCAGAGCGCCCAGCTCGCGCACCAATACCCCACATGGGCGAGCTGGGCGCTCCAGGACCGGCGCCAGAAGACCACCGGTGCCGAGTCCATCTGGCGCAGGATCAGATGCTCCAGCACCAGCGTGACCAGCAGCCCTGCCAGCAGTGGCCAGACCATGAAAGACACGAACGCAATGACAAACTCCATGTAATGCCGACCTCGTTAGCGCTGCCACGGCAGCAGCGGTGTAATGTTCTGGCGCAGATCGCGACCGTCTGGAGCCCTGCCCGCGATGCCTGGCATGCGTCGGACAGGGTGGGGGTGAGGCAGCCATTCAGTGAGTGTAATTGAACCATCCCAGCAGACGCTGTGAGATACCGGCTGGCAGCACGCTGAGCCACCAGCAGCCGAAATTGAGCGGGAAGGGGAAGCTGATGCGGGCCCGGTTGCGTGCCGCACCCTTGAGAATGCGGCGTGCGGCTTGCTCGGCGGGCATCTCGAAGGGTTTGGGGCCCGGCATCGCCTCGCACATCGGGGAGGTGACATAGCCGGGCATCACCACCGTCACGCCGACCCCGAACGGCTTCAGCCAGCTTCTCAGTCCTTCCCCGTAGGCCTTCACCGCCGCCTTGCTGCCGCTGTAACTCGGCGTGAGTGCCAGGCCGTGCCAGGCGGCAAGCGAGCTGAGCAGCACCAGCTGGCCGCTGCCCCGCGCCTTCATCGCCATGGCCAGATGATGCGCCATGCCGAAGGTGCCCACCACGTTGGTCTGCAGCAGGCGACGCGCGTCTTCCCAGCGCTCGCCATTGCCCTGGGGGCCGATGTCGGTGTTCATGCCGGCATTGGCGATGGCGATGTCCGGCACTCCCTGTGCGCAGACCTCATCCAGCCAGGTGAAGAGTGTCTCTTCATCGCACAGGTTGAGTACCGTGCACTCCACCTCGGCACCCAGTGCGCGACATTCGCCGGCAATGGCATCCAGCTTGCGCTGCTTGCGACCGGTGAGGATCAGCGTGGTGCCCCGGGCGGCATAGGCACGCGCGAGCGCACCGCCTATCTCGCCGGTCGCGCCCGTGATCAGCACGCGGCGCAGGGCAGTGGCAGGACGCGAATTCTGCTGCGGTGCGCCATCCGGAGCTTGCTTTCCTTCACGCTGCTCGGTGGTCGTTGCGTCATCCCGTGCGGACGGTGCCGGGGTGTCAGGCTGCTGCGGGGGCATTGCCGTCATGATCGTCTCCCTTGAATCCCGACACTCACGGTCGGCAGTTCCCTTGCGTTGTTCATGGTCGTTCTTCTTGTGGCCCTGGGGCAGACACGCGGCCTGCCTTCGGGGGTTCCGGCTCTGCAAGGCGCCTGATGGCGCACTCATGATCAACGGTGGCATCCCTGCCAACGACGATCTCGATGTTCGGCCCGGAGGCAGGATCAGCAGCGACTCAACATCTGCTCAAGCGGCGAGCGCTCGGCACACAGTATCTTCGAGGCTCCCGTCACCGCGAGCTGCATGCCCGGCTTGCAGTAGAAGCCGCCATTGAGCTGCACGGTATGGATGACGGTGTTGCGGAAGCTGCGAAACAGTGTGGTGTCCGGCTTCTCGCCCTGAGTCCAGAACTCGTGCAGGCTGCCCTGGAAGGTCAGGCCGGGCAGGTTGAAGATCGGGTCGCCCATGCAGTAGGTCGGGCAGCGATACTGCAGCGCGACATTGCCGGTGGTGCTGTTGACGGTGATCATGCCTTTGGCATGCTGCAGCAGCGTCTCGAGATTGCCGCTTTCCAGATAGACGATGCGGCCGATCACGTCATAGCGGCGCTCGAGCTCTCGGATCAGCTTCGGGTAATCCACCAGTCCCATGTCGAGTGGGTGGTTCTTGATCACCAGGCGCGCCCCACGCGGAGCGTTCAGGGCAAAGCTCTTCATCACTCGCTGGATGACTTCCTGCATGTTGGAAAAGCGCGAATGATGACGGATCTGGGCATCGGTATTGAGCTGCAGCGGCAGCAGATAGAAGGGCGCGCCACTGTTCATCAGCTGTTCGATGCGTCCGGCATCCCGCCGCTTGTACCAGCGCATCAACGGCAGGCGCGTGGCATAGCCGCAGTATTCCTCCGCGGCATTGATGCTGTGCGGACGATAGCGCGGGAACAGCAGTGGATTGGCGGCACCGGCCAGATGATAGGTCATGTCATGACGGGCGCGCTCCCAGAAGGAGGCCTTGAAGCGCTGCGGCGTGGGCGCGTCGTCCAGTTGCCTGCCGGCCTCACGGAACCAGTCGGGATCACGCGGCAGCAGGGAGTGGCCATTGACCCCCTCGCGCTCCAGCGTCACCCAGAAGGGGCGGAAGTAGCCTTCCTCGAAGACATGGGTGCGAATCCCGAAGTATTCCGCCTTGAGCACGGCATCCCGGTGCACGGGACGACGATCCCCGAACAGCACCTGATCCGTGACGTGGTGCCTGCGCCACAGCTCGGCGATCCACTCGCCGAGGTCTTCACTCCGGCCGCGATAGGCGTAGGCCTTGTCGTGGCGCCAGTAGAAGCTGTCGCCACTGTTGAAGTTGACCTTGATGACCTCGTGTCCATCCTGCTTCAGCTTGTGGGCAAGATGCAGGAAGAAGGGCGAGCAGACCCCTTGCAACAGCAGGAAGACACGCCGCTGTCCACCACCGGGAATGCGACGCGCGACAGGTGGGGGTGTCAGCAGAGAGGAAGGCGCGTTCTGCGTGGTCGGATGCATCACCCCGATATCTTCCGACAGCTTGAACAGCGGCTGTAGCGATGCCATGCCGCGCGCTTCAGAGCCGCCCGACAGGGGAGAATGATGATTCGGCAACGCCAGACTTCCTTGTTGCATAGGTCAGTGCCTTCCAATGAATAGCGCACGATAGCCGCGGTAGAGCCTTGTTTTCCAAGGCAGGGTGATCTTGCGGGTGCCATTTCTCAGCATGGTGCGTTGTTGTTCCAGAATCGTGACAACCGTCTCGGCGTTGCAGTGATGCCCGTACACCGGGTCCACGTACAGTGGGTACTCGATCAGGGCTCCCGCCACCAGCGCATCAAGACTCAGGCGCCGTGTGCGACGTTCACAGCTGACGCGATCATGGGTCAGCCCCCAGCCGGCATAGAACGGCAGCCCGTGGGTCGTGACTTCCACTCCGCGCAACAGTGCCTCGAAGCCCGCCAGGGAACACAGCGTGTGGACATGATCGACCTGTTCGAACAGCTGGCAGATATCGCCTGATGTCAACACCAGGTCTTCTGGCGTATTCTCGCCGGACATCTCCCCGCGCCGCCCACCAGAGACAACGTCAGGATGCGGTTTGTAGATCATGTAGGCATCAGGATGCAATTCCCGCGCCGCTTCCAGAAGCTCACGGTGGGTCTTGATGCCCGGGCAGGCATGACGGATCGAGGCGTCCGACTCCACCTGGCCGACCACCAGCACGATCTCGCGCTCGCCGGCCAGGGCCCGCAGGTCCGGCAGGGCGTCATGTTCTGCATTGTACTTGCTCAGTCCCAGCGCAATGATGCGCTCCCGCAGACGACGCGCCCGCGCAAGTTCGGCGTCGTCAAGCGCGTGGTGCTCAAGCCAGTCCTCCAGCGTGCTGGCACGCTGGGCATCGAAATGCATCGCCTTGTCGTCGACGATCAGCGACAGGGGGCGGGTGAGGTCCACTCCCAGGCCGACGGAGCGCAGGAAGCCGTCTTCCATCATCCAGAGCTCGCCGCCGGCTGATCTGACCTTCTCCTGGCGCTCGGGGGGCGTGCGGCCAGCCCAGCTCAGGACCTTCTGTGGCAATGCGGAAGCAGTCGGCTGAGTGAGACGCTCCAGTGCGCGTTCAGGATGCTTCTCGAAGCGAAGTTCCGACCATGGTCCCAGGAAGAAGCCGATGAACTTCTGTTTCCATCCGGAAAACTCCAGCCCTTGCCACTGTCCTGCCATGCGTGAAGCGACTCGTTTCTGGTCTGCCAGCAGCTGAAGGACCTCCTCCAGCGAAGCGCGCTCCCCGGTGTAGGGGTTGGCATAGCGTGAATACTCGAGGTACGCCGCGGCGAAGACCTGTTCCAGACGTCGTGATTCGCCGCGGCGCTCGCATGCCTGGCGATCCTCGGTCAGCCCCCAGCCGGCATAGAAGGGCAGGCCATGACAGGTCACCGGCAAGCCGGCCAGCAGTGCCTCGAAGCCCAGCTGGCTGGTCACCACATGCACGGCATCCACCTGCTCGAACAGTGACCAGGGATTGATGTCGTCGCTGAGCAAGGTACACCCCTGTCGGCGTGCCTCTTCCACCAGATAGCCCTGCTTCTTGCCGGCGATCACATCCGGATGTGTCTTCACCCACACCTCGGCCTCCCGCTCAGCGCAGGCTTCTCTCAGCATGGCGAGAAAGGTCGCCTGCGTGGCCATGCCGCCTTCTATCGAGGCATCGCCAGATGTCTGGTCTACCACCAGCACACGCCGCGCCTTCGTTCTGGCGGGCAGCTGTCGCTCCGGCGCATGGTTGTACTTGCTCAGGCGCTGGTGGCGAAGACGCTGCATGGCAGTGCGGGCACGCATCAGAAGCGCCTCGTCCTGACGCTCAGGCGCCTCAAGAATCAGCTGCTCCAGGTCACTCGGCTGGCGGGCGTCGTAATAGATGCCCTGATGATCCACCACCATCGACATGGCGGGGTAGCCTGCACTTGCCAGCGTGAGTGAGCGCACGAAGCCATCTTCCAATGCGATATAGGGCAGCGCATGTCGCCGGGCATACGCGCGCGCCTGAGTCGCCGTTGCCTTGTGTCCCCATCCGACGACAGCGCTGGATTCAGTGCGGAAAATACTGCATACATTAGCATTTTTTGTACTACTAAAGCCGAATATCGAAGGGGAAGAAGTGGCCTTGATGGACGTTGTTTTCTGGCGAGGTAAACATGCAAAAAGTGGTGATTTTCTTACATTTTTGCCGGTCGCAGGTGGGGTGGCAGCAGCGTTTTTCGGGCGACACGAGGGGTGGTGGCATGCAGGCGAACGGCATGTCGCACCGAGAGATGCCGAGACACCGGCCTTCTTCAGTGGCAACAGCTCCGGAATGAAAGCCTCAAGGTGAGGCTGGCGCAGGATTCCACGTGAAAAGCACAGTGTCTGCCGGGAGACCCCGCAAGTCGGGGGGGGCCGGTGGTCCGGGGAGTCAGCGAGAAAGGCGCAGCGAGACTGCATGAAAAGCCACCATCCGTGTTTTTTGATTGCGCCCAGCATGCAAGATATCCGTTGCACTGAAAAAAAGTGACTACTCACTCGTGGTGATGGCGACGTCCTTGCCGCTCTTGCGGCATTACCGTTGACGCAGAGTCCGCAAATAGGGAAAGTACGCAAAGTGACGAATGAATTCAATCAAAGTCTTCGTGGATGAAACTGGTAGCAGGCAAATGATTAGTCTGAGCGTTTTGCCTCAAGTCAGTCTTATTAACTGCATGCTTTAGTGGCATGAGCTTTGCTGCTAATGTGTCCCGCTTCGATAGAGAATGTCTCCTCGCCAAGCTCGGTGGGTCATGCACCTCACGAATGAACGCGCTGAGCAGAAACGAGAAGCGGCAGGATGCCAAGGGAACATCTGTAGATGGATATCGCGCAGCACATGGATGCTGTCATTACACTCGTCGTCACGATAGGTGTGCTGGCAGGACTGATCTGGAACCGCTGGCCCGCTGAGTGGCTGATGATGGCCGCCGCCGTGCTGCTGATCCTGCTGGGTGTCATTTCTCCTACCACCTTCCTGTCCGGTTTCGCCAATCCGGGGATCATGACCATCGGCGCACTCTTCGTGGTGGCGGCCGGGGTCCAGGAGACCGGCGCGCTGCGCTGGATGCTGGAGCGTCTGCTCGGGCGTCCCACCTCACCGTCTTCCGCATTGGCACGCCTGATGCCGATCACCTCGCTGTTGAGTGCCTTCCTCAACAATACTCCCGTGGTCGCACTGTTCATCGGTCTCGTTCAGGGCTGGTGCGCGCGCATGAAGATCTCTCCCTCCCGTCTGCTGATGCCGATGAGCTACGCCGCCATTCTCGGCGGCACCTGTACCTTGATCGGCACCAGTACCAATCTGGTGGTGGATGGCCTGCTGCAGTCACAGGCCAAGCAGCACGGACTTGGCATCTTCGACATCACGGCGCTGGGGATCCCGGTACTCATCGCGGGCACGCTCTGGATGGTGCTGGTAGGCTGGCGCTTCCTGCCGCAGCGCAAGGGACTGGTCGAGCAGCTCGGCAATGGTCGCGAATACTCCGTGGCCATGCGTGTCGCCGACAAGGGCCCACTGCACGACAAGAGCATCGAAGAGGCGGGGCTTCGCAGCCTGCAGTACGGTTATCTGGCCGAGATCGAACGCTCCGGCAAGCTGCTGTCCATGGTCGGGCCTGACACCATCCTGCAGTCAGGCGATCGCCTCATCTTCGTCGGTGTGGCGGATACCGCCCATGAAGTCCGCGCCTTCCGCGGGCTCGAGAGCGATGCGGCCGGGCTGGATCTCGACCACCACCAGCGCCGCATGGTCGAAGCCGTCATCGCGCCCAGCTCACCGGTGGTCGGGGTGAGCATCAAGGAAGCACGTTTTCGTACCCGCTATCACTCCGTGGTGCTGGCTGTCTCGCGGGACGGTGAGCGCATCAACAGCAAGGTCGGGGACATCGTGCTGCGTCCCGGGGACACCCTGTTGCTGGAAGCCGCGGCCGATTTCACGCGCCTGCACCGTTACAACCGCGAATTCCTGCTGGTCAGCACCCTGGACGGCAACGGCATGCCCAACCTGACCAAGGCACCCATCGCACTCGCCATCATGAGCCTGATGATCGTCACGCATCTGGCTGGCATGGTCGAACTTGTCGAGGCCGCTGTCGCCGCCGCCATTCTGATGGTCTTCACCGGCTGCCTGCCTGCTGCCCAGGCGCGTGCCAGCATCGATGGCAGCGTGCTGGTCGTGATCGCCGCCGCCCTCGCGCTGGGCCAGGCGATGACCGATAGTGGTGCAGCCCAGATCGTGGCTGACCAGTTGATGCAGTTCGGCGGTGGCTCTCCCTTCCTGATGCTGGTGCTGGTCTATCTCACCACGACGCTTTTCACCGAGATCATCACCAACAATGCCGCCGCCGTGCTCATGTTCCCGATCGCCATGGCGGTGAGCGAGCAGATGGGCGTCTCCCTGATGCCCTATGCGATTGCCATCATGTTTGCTGCCTCAGCCAGTTTCCTCACACCGTTGGGTTATCAGACCAACCTGATGGTGATGGGGCCCGGTGGCTACAAGGTCTCGGATTACATGAAGGTCGGGCTGCCGATGAGCCTCATCGTCGGGGTGACATCCGTCGTCCTGATTCCCGTGATCTGGCCATTCACTGGTTAGACCGGGGACCCGGGAAAGCCGGTGATGGCAGGTTTCTTGCCTCTGTATCAGGCGAGGCGATGTGGCGCCGCTGGCAGGACATGGCCGAAACAATAGAACGCCGATGGCGGCACAGGCGCGTATCACCTCAGCCATCAGCGACACAATTGAACTCAGTACAAGACATCAATACGCACAGGAAGGCACATGACAGACACGACTGCGGCAAGTACCACACGCGCGATGTTGACCGCGCTCGAGTCGATTGCTCGCAAGGCCGGCGCCGCCATCATGGACATCTATGAGAGTGGCGACTTCACTGTCGACATGAAGGCGGATGACTCCCCGCTGACCACGGCAGACCGTGCGGCCCATGCCGTCATCGTCGAGGGCCTCAAGGAGATGGAGGCTGAGTTCGGCGCCACGCCGATCCTGTCCGAGGAAGATGCCGACATCCGCTGGGACGTGCGCAGCGAGTGGTCGCGTTACTGGCTGGTGGACCCGCTGGATGGCACCAAGGAATTCATCAAGCGCAATGGCGAATTCACCGTCAATATCGCGCTGATCGAGCAGGGCGTGCCGACCATGGGCGTCGTCTATGCCCCGGCCATCGAGACGCTTTATGTGGGTGCCCAACAGAGTGAGGGCCAGGCGCCCATCGCCGAGAAGCAGGTCGGCGAGGGCGAGCGCCAGGCGATTTCCGTCGCTCAGGTGCCCGGTGAGCAGGACAGCTGGCGCATCGTCGGCAGCCGCTCCCACCAGAGCGATGACTTCAAGGCCTTCGTCGCCGATTTCCATGCCTGCGATATCGTCGCCATGGGCAGCTCACTGAAGCTGTGCCTGGTGGCGGAAGGGGCGGCAGATCTCTACCCGCGCCTCGGCCCGACCTGTGAGTGGGATACCGGCGCGGCACATGCCGTCGTCGAGGCTGCCGGTGGGCAGGTGCTCAATGCCGAGACCCGCAAGGCGCTGCGTTACAACCAGCACGATAGCGTGCTGAATCCCTATTTCATCGTGTGCGCCAGACCGGCAGCCCCCTGGGCGTGATGCCCGACTGCGCGGGATGCGCCACGGCGTCACAGGACTGACGTCTGTACATGTCAGTCTGATGTCAAGGATACGTGGTCTTCTTCAGGATGTGCGGCTTCGTCTGCGAGTGAAGAGGGCAGGAACAACTAGCAGAGTGATCTCAAGGAATCTGTAATGACAGCATCGTCCACGGCTGAAAAACTCGGTATCACACCGGAACGTCAGACCCACCTCAAGCAGCTCGAGGCCGAGTCCATCCACATCATTCGTGAAGTGGCAGCCGAGTTCTCCAATCCGGTCATGCTCTACTCCATCGGCAAGGACTCCGCCGTGATGCTGCATCTGGCGCGCAAGGCCTTCGCGCCGGGCGTGCCGCCGTTCCCCCTGATGCACGTCAACACCACCTGGAAATTCCAGGAGATGATCAAGTTCCGCGATGAGATGGCCGCGGAAGTCGGCATGGAATTGATCGAGCACATCAATCAGGAAGGTGTCGAGGCGAACATCAACCCGTTCGAGCACGGCAGCGCCAAGTACACCGACATCATGAAGACCCAGTCCCTGAAGCAGGCGCTGGACAAGCATGGTTTCGATGCGGCCTTCGGCGGTGCGCGTCGTGACGAGGAAGCTTCACGCGCCAAG